>DAOUWY010000134.1 GCA_030666885.1 Methanosarcinales archaeon | reverse complement strand
TCACGTATCATGGGCAGGACCGTAGGAATTGTACGTCCGGATATCCCAAATCCCGGGCTGGTAGAGTCGCTTAATGCTTCAGGCGCCCAGGTGCTGGAAGGAGTAGCCTACAGGCTGGTCCCCACTGGAAACGATCTCAGGCAAATAATGCCTGACGTGGACGCGGTCATATTTACCAGCGGAAAGTCCTTTAAACTGGCCTGTATATCAGCAAGGGACGCGGCAGGTAAAACAGTGATTGCCATCGGGCCTAAGACCGCGGGCATGATGTGCGATAATGGAATTGTTCCCGATATAACAGGTAACGGTACGCTGGAAGGATGTCTCAAAGCCCTGGCTGGTCAGTCCAGGTAGATTATGGCCTTATTCGGGCATATTTCCATGCATTTACCGCATTGTGTGCATTTATCATAATCTATCCGTGCCTCACCGTCAACCTTGTACAGTGCATCCACAGGGCACACCTGGTCACATTTTCCGCATTTCCTGCACCCCCGGACCACAATATATCTATCATTCTCCATTTCGACCATCGATAAATAATTAAATAAACAGTTGTAACAGTTGTAGTACCATAATGGTTTTGTACAAACTATACAATATTGTACTTAACACTTACCTCTTACCAGAACAATACTGAACAAATCATACATAGCAATGACGAAACAATGGCGGGGTGTAAGAAATTCCAAGTTCAATACCTGAAATGATCCATGGTAATTTTAATTGCTCAGATATTGCCAAATGCGTGCTCGGATTAAAAAACCTGGACCTGGAAACCTATAAGTTACTGGTATCCCATGGACAGATGACGGCTGAAAAACTGGGTGAACTGCTTAATAGGGAACGCAGCACTGCTTACAGGTCTTTGCAAAACCTCATGTCATGCCAACTGGTATACAGGGAGACTAAAATCATTGAGGGTGGGGGCTATTATTACGTCTATATAGCACTTGATCCCTGTAAATTAAAAGAAATGATAAAAGGGAATATCGATACCTGGTATGAAAAGATGAACTACATGATAGAGGATCTCGAAACCAGGATACTTGAGTCTTAGTGGATTTACAATACCTGGTCACACACCAGTTCTACCTGTTCCCTGAATTCTTTTTGCCTGATCCCCATAAGTCCTGCTAAAAACATTGCACCACCTGCTCCCACACCCTCCTTGATAACCCCGGATTCATACATCCTGAGTCCCTTGTACCTGGACCTGTCAAAACCAGGGTCAGCAATATATGATTCAAAGCCCAGGTCAGATACAGTTTCAATAAAACTGGCAGTGCTGTCTTCTGCCACAAATTTAGTAGTGGCAATTGAAATATTGCCATTTATGCCCAGACCATCCAGGAGGGTCAGCACTGCCATCATCTGCGTGCCTCCTGCCAGTACGATCCTTGTATCTTCCAATCCATCCATGAGACCGCATACACACGGCATCATAGGATCGCCGAAGTGCTCTATTGCGCCCATAGGGTCGTGTGCCATATCCCCAAACCGGACGCCTGCTTTGGCGAAAGCTTCGCTCACGACCTGTGCCTTAATGTCCAGTGGGTTTAGGGAATTACTACTGCTCACCTTGCCGTTAATGCCCATTGCCTGGAGCACACCCATGGCAGTGGTGGTCCCGCCCGGTATACTTTCACCGATAATAACAAGATCCGAGAGCTTTCGTATCTGGCGTCCCATCTCCAGTGCATTCGCATATATCTTGCCCGCATCCGGCACTGCCTGTGACGTCCTGATATCCCTGCCCGGCAAGGCACCAACATCCAGCAGCGGTATACCGGGGATTATCTTCAGGCCACTGTTTATGAACATAAAAGGGATGCCTGTCAACTGCATTGCCGCCCTGGTAATCACGGCAGGTGTAGGACTCTGGTCTGTCATTGGGGGTTCGGCATTGCACACTGTCTTGCCCAGTGTTACTAATTCGGCATCTCCTGCCGGGGTATAGTCAATCAACTTGGGCGATTTCCCTGCCGCAGAGATACCTGGGATACTGGCTGTATCCGTATTTGACAGGACACATAGGAATAGCGGGCGTTCACTTTCGAATTTGGTTGGTTCGGGGGAGATCCAGTGATCCATATATACTCCTTTAGTGGTAGTATCTTTAAGAGTTACCCTGTATTTTCAGGCAAGTATCTCATAATAACAAAAAAGGAATAAACAATCTACTTTTTTTTAAAACTTCAAATTCTTCAGTTTTTCAATGTTTTTCATAATTCTCTGAGTATCTTTTTTGGTCTGTTTTTCGAGATGCTCTACAATTTCACCCATTGGAACAGCAAGCTTATATACTTTCATCGGCCGGCCCTTGCCTTCTTTCTTGATCTCCCTTTCATCCAGCCACCCGAAAATCTTTAACTCCTTCACGGCAATACTAACTTCAGGCTGCCTGAGCTGGGAACCAAATTCCAGGTCTTTTGAAGTTGCTTCATCAACATTGGAAAGAAACGCAAGAGTTGAAGCTACATTCCTTGACATATTTAAATTCCGTAAAATATCAATAAACTCCAGATCCGTATCATCAAAAACTCTTACTTCAGAAGATCTCATATATCACATCACCTTATATATTATATCTTATCTTTTTTATAATATAAATAGTTAATTCTAATAAATAATATTTAAATTAAGTCACTATAAATATGTATTTATAATTTTAAATGAACCACTGCCCCTGGTTAATGTTTAATATTATACTATAATTATTATCTTTTTGAGTATATAGCTACTATTTCACACATCTTATTTACCATGAATTCAATTTCACACACAATACAGGGATACTTATGAAAGACACATCTGTCAGCAACAGGATGCAGGAATACTTTGACGAACTGGAGAAAACGCTTCAGTGCGAAATCGATATTGCCTCAAAAGCCAGGAAAAAAGGGCTTGAACCAAAACCACATATCGAAATTCCACTCGCCAAGGACCTGGCTGACAGGGTTGAGAAACTTATGGGGATAGAAGGTGTTGCACCCTGTATCAGGGAACTGGAAACAAAAATGAGCAGGGAAGCAGCAGCTCTCCAGGTAAGCGTGGATGTGGCCACCGGAAAGGTACAGTCATTCGATTCCGAGACCGAGGCCATTGATGCTGCTGTCAGGGTGGCTGTGGCGGTACTTACAGAGGGTGTGGTGGCGGCTCCGATCGAAGGTATCGAGCGGGTCGATGTGGACGAAAATACAGATGGTTCGCGGTTCATCAGGGTTTATTATGCTGGTCCTATCAGGAGCGCGGGCGGTACGGCACAGGCACTTTCGGTCCTGGTGGCTGATGTTGTAAGGCAGAATATAGGTCTTGACCGGTATAAGCCCGGTAAGGAAGAAGTTGAGCGGTATGTGGAAGAGGTATTATTGTACAGGCGCGTGGCCAACCTGCAATACACACCCAGCGAAGAGGAGATACGGCTTATAGTGGAGAACTGTCCCATATGCATTGACGGTGAACCCACCGAGGATGCTGAGGTAGAAGGGCACAGGGACCTGCCCCGGGTACCTACCAATCGCGTAAGAGGTGGGATGTGCCTGGTACTGGCTGAAGGACTGGCACTGAAAGCGCCCAAGATAAAAAAGCACGTAAATGCACTCAAACTGGATGGTTGGGGCTGGCTTGACCAGTTCATTGCCGGAGTAAGGAAGGATGGTGAAGACGAACAGGAAAATGATGATGACAAGGCAGTCAAGGTCAAGCCCAAGGATAAATACCTGCAGGACATCATTGCAGGCAGGCCCGTATTTTCATATCCTTCCAGGCCAGGCGGTTTCAGGTTAAGGTACGGGCGCAGCCGGAACACCTGTTTTGCAGCCGGTGGCGTAAGTCCGGCAACTATGGTATTAATGGATGATTTTCTTGCACCCGGCACCCAGATGAAAGTTGAAAGACCGGGCAAAGCCCTGGGAATTGCGCCGGTGGACAGCCTGGAAGGTCCCACTATACGCTTGTTCAATGGCAGGGTCATGCGGGTGGATAATATTGACGAAGCAAGGAAAATAAGGAGTTCGGTATCCAGTATCCTGGATATAGGGGAGTTGCTGATCAACTACGGTGATTTCCTGGAAAATAACCATATCCTGGTCCCTTCATCGTATTGTTTTGAATGGTGGGTTCAGGAACTGCATACCAATGCCGGCAAGATGGGTAAAGATGTGCCATATGATGATTCACAGTTGGCCAATCCCGGCGGCCAGGCCACACTGGAGTTGTGTGATACGTTCAATGTTCCGCTTCATCCCCGGTACACTTACCTGTGGCACGATGTTACTCCGGGAGAAATAATCACACTTTCAAAATACGTTGAACAAAATGGCGAGTTCGGTGTTGAACTGCTGTCAATTCCTGTTGACGATACAATAAAGCAGATATTGGAAACACTGCTTGTCCATCACAGTATCCGGGAGCAGCGCATTGAAATCGAACAGGCAGCACCACTGGTGAGGTGCCTCGGGCTTGATGGTTCACTACAAAGGCTCAGGAGCGCTTCACAGGACGATTTTCCTGACCCCATGGATATGGCAAACCAACTTGCACAATTGACGATCAGGGCAAGGGCACCCTACAGGATAGGAGCGCGTATGGGGCGGCCGGAAAAATCGAACAGGCGTGAGATGAAACCGGCACCGAATGTTTTGTTCCCTGTAGGTGAAGCAGGCGGACGGACACGGTCCCTCATAAATGCTAAAAATTACTCAAGGTCGTTCAAGGAAAACGTGGGTGTCTTTGATATCGAAGTGGACTGCCGGGCATGTACCCACTGCGGTACTGTGACCTTCAGGAACTTATGCCCTGACTGCAACAGCCCGACCCTGCCAAAGCTGCACTGTCCTGTATGTAATATAGAAACATATGAACCGGAATGTCCCAAATGCCACAAGGAAACTACGTCGGCTGATAAACTGAAAATTAATTTCAAGGAAGAGTATAAAAGGGCCTTCGATAACCTGGGTGAACGTGACAATCTTGATACTTACAAAGGTGTCCAGGGACTGATATCCAAGCACAAGACTCCTGAAACCATTGAAAAGGGAATACTACGCGCCAGGCATGGTGTGGTGACCTTCAAGGATGGAACAGTGCGTTATGATATGTCAGATATGCCTTTGACCCATGTCAGGCCTGATGAGATCGGTATAAGCGTAGAGAATATGCACTGGCTCGGATACACTGTTGACACATATGGAGCAGACCTGGTGGACGTATCGCAGGTAGTTGAACTGAAGGTGCAGGATATTATTGTTTCCCATCACTGTGCCGAATATCTGCTAAAAACAGCCAATTTCATTGACGACCTGCTTGTCAAGTATTACAGCCTTGAACCATACTATAAGGCAGGATCGGTAGAAGACCTTATTGGAACCATGGTCATAGGGCTTGCACCTCATACCTCTGCCGGGGTACTTGGCCGGGTTATAGGATTTACCGGTGCCTCGGTGGGTTATGCCCATCCCTTTTTCCATGCTGCCAAGCGGCGCAACTGTGATGGTGATGAGGACTGTGTCATGCTGCTGCTTGACGGGTTCCTGAACTTCTCACGTTCATACCTGCCTGATAAACGGGGTGGCCAGATGGATGCACCGCTTGTGCTCACCACCCACATTGACCCAAATGAGGTGGATAAGGAGGCACATAATATCGATCTGTTGTACAGGTATCCGCTGGAGTTCTATGAGGCAACCCTGGATTATGCTAATCCCAAAGACCTGGAAAAGCTCATTGATACCGTGAGCAGCCGGCTGGGTACTCCCGGACAGTATGAGGGCTGGGGTTTTACCCATGATATTTCAGATATTGCTATGGGACCGGCCAACAGTGCATACAAGACCCTGGGTACTATGATCGAAAAGATGACGGCCCAGCTTGAACTGGCACGTAAGATAAGGGCAGTGGATGAGCAAGACGTGGCGGAAAGGGTCATTAAATCCCATTTCCT
>DAOUWY010000167.1 GCA_030666885.1 Methanosarcinales archaeon | reverse complement strand
GCTATTTAAGGCTGTGAAATTGATATGCCTGACTATGTTGCCTTCCAGATCGAAACTATATGAGATGCCGGAGTTCTTGTATATGTTTTGCCTGTCGGTTTCTGATAGGACAATGTTATAGAAATCTTCTCCAGAGGAACCGCCTCCGCTACTGCTACCACCGCCATTGCTTGGTGTTGGTGTTTCTTCTTCCAATTCCCCACCCACGGCATAGTCGCTGAAATGGGAGACGTTTGCCCAGACATACCCCGAATAATTACCTATGGTAGCTGAATTAACTCCTGATGGTGTTAAAGGCTCCCATTCACCAGAAGTCTCGTTGTAGTATCTGAGAACAAGCGAGCTTTCATCAAGTCCTGACGCTTCTAATTCTGCCTGGGTGTAGTAAATTTTGATTATGGCCCATGTGAGATTGTCATTCAAATTATCGCTCACGTTTATTGAAATATACTTTCCAAGAGCGTCTATTCCAAAGCTTTGATTTAATCTGGGTGGAATATGATTGCTCATAGTTATTTCAATAGAGCCATTGGTATCGTTGGATGTAACTAGTTCAAGAGTGGTATTCACTTTATCCAAAGCATCTATGTTTTTAACATTATTTTTTGTTGTGTTTATGGAATTATTGATAAAAGTAAATAATGTAATAAACCATGTTGTTTCAGAATTGTTGACGTTCCCGGCCTGGTCGCTGGCGTTCAGGGTTATATTATACCTGCCGAATTCGGATGTATTTGGAAATTTGCAGTAATAAGCATAATTGCCCTTCAGGGTCATATTTATTGAATATTCAATACCAGTTGGAGATATTACTAATGCAGAAATGCTCGAAACGTTCAGGTATTTGTCTGTAACATCTGAAGTGATATTTACTGATTCGTTAATAACAGGTGATCTTGCAGAGATGGATATATTTGTTATTGCTGGTTTTGTATTATCTATCGTTATATTCTGGGAATCATTAAATGCTAAATTACCAGCTTCATCAGAAGCAGTGATATTTAATGTTTTGTTACCATCATCTACATCTTCTGTAACTATTCCTTCAAACCTATAAATATCTGGACTCACCTGCGCCATTGAAAAATTTGTTTCTTCAAAATCAGACTCGTTCAAAGCATGTACAATTACTGTGAGGTTCTTACTTATCAGATCAGTGGCATTTACCTTTATGAAGAAGTTATCGCCTGTTTTTAGCATATTATCACTGATAAATACAGAATTTATAATGGGCAACGTATGATCTACTTCAATATCATGCCATGGATTTATCAGTGGATAATTGTCCACATTGCTGCTGCCGCCCGGAATCGGGTAGGGTGTGTCACCGATGCCGTCGTTATCAGCGTCTGTGCCTGTGTAATCACTCCAATAGTTACCTCCGGATGGGTAGCCGTTGTCCCATTTATTAAAGTCATTATAATCAAAGGCTTGAAAAGTATTATCGATTAGGTTATTGTGGTAAACTATGTTATTACTCGACGATGAAAATTCAATACCGCAATCGTTGTTCGACACATTATTGCCAATAACAGTATTATTATTAGAATAAGTTAGATAGATACCTTCGAAATTATTTGATATGATATTGTTCATTATTTTGCTATCATTAGTGCCAAAGAGTTCTACGCCTACACTTGTGTTGTACAAATCGAAATTTGTTACAGTGATGTTTTCACAGTTTACAAGTATTATCTGGCCGACATCTGGTATCGTTTGATCTATTTTCTGATCTGAAACATCTTCAAGGTAGATCAGAGGATTACCGTTCACCGTATTATCAACAACAGTGTTATTGTCAAAATATTCTTTGCCATAACCACCGATAAAAAGACCATCATTTACAAATGTATTATGCGTGATTGTGTTATTGCACGAATTTTCCAGATAGAGACCCATAAGGTAATTATTCGATATGTTGTTCTCTATTATGTAGGAATTCAAACCTGCAAATAAGATTCCTAAATAATTATTTGATACTTTATTTTGTACCAGAGTGATATTAAAAGAAGTAGCTAAAATACCATAGGAATTATTTGATACAGTATTATTTGCAATGAGAGTATTATTTGAAAACTCTTCTAGTCCGACACCTATTCCAATAGAATTATTTTCACATATGTTATGTGTTATAGAATTATTATCAAATGTGAATACAACTGTTCCGTAGTATGAATTTTTGCATATATTATTCTTAACCGTATTATTTGAGCCGACAATCCCTATACCAATGGTGCTATTTTTACATGTGTTATTTCCAATGATATTATTATTTGAAGAACCTTCAAAGCCTATGAATATGCCACCGTTAATTTCAACACCCATTTTTGTATTATTAAAGCACGTATTATTTGAAATAATAGAATCATGGGAGTTTATCAGGATTACACCAATGCCAGAGTTATTGCAAAAATTATCTATGATCTTATTATTTGAAGAATTGAGTAAGAAGATGCCTGCAACATTATTATCACAGATATTATTATAGATGTAACTATTTGATGAGTTAAGCAAATATATCCCGCTTTTGTCTGCATTAACAAACTTGAACCCTTTAACAATACAGTTGTCAACTGTAATGTTGATTGCATCACCTAAGCCCCCGGCGTCAATCACAGGGAGTTCATTACCTACAAGTGTAAGCGATTTATTTAAAACTACATTCTCAAAATACATCCCATTATCCACAACAATCGTATGGTCATTTTGTGTATCAGAATCATCTATTGCAGACTGAATTGTTAAAAAGTTTTCACCTGTGTTATTATTATGAACTGGCAGTTCACTTTCAGCCAACACGGTCCATGTCCAGTTTTGCTTATCAATACCGTTAGCATTGTTAGCAATTGCACTTATGATCCATGTACCGGCAGAGGCACTTGTATTTGTATATTCTGCATTTGATACACTTTCATTAAACTGTATTTCTGTTCCATTTAGATACCAGCTAACATCTACACTCTGGTTCACAGAGATATTAAATATTCTTGTTGCGCCTTCAACATCACTGATTAGTGTCGTTGGTTCAAAGCTGGTTATTGCTGGCGCACTGGGTGGAATAAAACGCCCCAATCGTAATAATAAACTATCATAATAATTTAACAAATAGCCATCTACTTCAGAATACTGATGAAAATCTTCGAAATTGACAAGATCATAAATACTACCCATGAAAATCGTATCTAAGTTTGTGGAAATGATTTCTATACTTCCACTGTCGTAAGAATAATCCTGGTCTTCTAAAAGTATTACCTCATCTACCATTACGTCATATTTATATAAACGCAGCCAAAGTGTATTTGGATAATAAAATCCTTGGATGTCCACCGGAACTATCGTATAATTTTCATTGAGTGATAATTTTTCATTTAAATCTATAAAATGTTCAACGTTTTCTGGATAAAAAGAATATGTTGCATCTTCAATTAACGGTGTACTACCGACTTCTGAATATTGATTGGCGTTAGTAAGTGTCAACATGTCAAGGTATCTGCCGCCAAAAGCTGACTTTATGTACCCTTCAAAAAGCAACACACTATTGTTATAATATTTATAGTCCTCATTCTGAGCCACCACATTGTCATCAACTGCCACTCCATTCTTTTTCATTCTCAGCCATACCTGATTTGGATATTCTTTGACACCAATATCCATAAAGCTAAGAGTGTAGTTTTCATATAATTGCCAGTCATTGCCTGTTGCTGATCCAAAAATAAAAAGATGTGGTTCATTTTCAATTAATATGTCATTTTCATTAGTTTCAGAATATTGATAGACATCTGATATGAAAACGAGGTCTGCTTCCTTACCATCAAAAATGGTTCCCACATTCAAATCAAGTATTTTCATATCACTATTATAAAAAATTGCACTATCCTCTGAGTGTAAAAATTTGTCTTCCAGGGTGTTCCCATCTTTATTTAACCTGAGCCAGACTTGACGCGGTGTACCCTTTGAATCAATATCCATAGCAGACAGGGAATAATCCTGATTAAGCTGCCATTCAACTTCCCTTGTATTTCCCACTGAATAAAGGTGCATTGCATCACTTAACAATGTTTCTCCAGTGTCCTCTGAATATTGATATACATGATGCAGCCGAGCCAGGGAGACTCCCCCTCACCACTGAAGATCGTTTCAACGTCTGCCGTTAATATAAGGTTTTCATCTTCATAATAAGTATAGCTATCACTGACATTAATTATGGTATAATCAACGTGAGTACCATCCTTTGTAATAAGCAACAATGCCTCGCGGGAATAGCCAGCTGTATCAATGTCAATAGCATGTAATTTGTAATTTTCTTCAAGTTGCCATTCAAGCCCTCCTCCTGTAAGTATGAACTTGCCAGTTGATCCTTGAAGAAGTAATGCAGATTCATTCTCGACTATAACATTTGAATCTATTTCAGAATATTGATAAATATTAGTAATTTCAATATAATTCCTCGATGTGCCTGCAAACACTTTATCAATTTTAAAGCTTAATATTGAATTGTAGTTATATGATGTACCGACTGATACGATTGTACTATCAACTTCTCCACTATCATTGGATAATAATATCCATGCTTCATTTCCATCAACATCCAGTTCCAATACTGTAAGGCTGTAGTTTTCTTTAAGGAATTCCTGGGAATAACCTGATGCTGGTGGAAAGCTTGAACTTTGCACCATATTTTCATTTGAGGTCGTAAATCCTTCAATATTTTTATAATCAGCGGTATTTAAATTCAAACTCTCACTAATTTCGCGGCTGTATATTATGGTAAAAGTTTCATTGTCTACAATGGTATTACCATTAGAGATTTGATAAACATTCTTGAAAAAAACTACATCCATGCTTGTGCCAACAAATATTTCCACATTTGAAGTAATAGAATTATTAGCATTATGCCAAGAATACTCTTCACCTGAACATACAACTTTATTATCCAGTTCAATACTGTTTTTTTCAAGAACTAGCAACATTTCATAAGAAGATGTATATTTATTAATGTCTGCTATTGTGATC
>DAOUWY010000266.1 GCA_030666885.1 Methanosarcinales archaeon | reverse complement strand
GGGCAATTTCTTCGTTGGTCGAACGTTTTGTCTGGTACTCACCCTCATCACATCCAAGTAGAATCAGGGCGTTAAGAATTTTCTGTGATTTATGTTTTCCTTTTGAAGTAAGTGCGCTAAGAGTTTCTCGCTCATCTTTAGTAAGTGTCACCATATATTTACATATCATCAAGATCGAATACCACAAATCCATTCTCACGCAAGCGTTCTTTTCCTTTGATTTTCTTGGCAATAAGCCCATAATATTCCTTACGTGAATCGTTGTTCCACTGCACAGAATCTGACTTTTTCTCAAGTTTTGCAAGTACCCTGCCGGCATCTCGCTCATCCAGATCTTTCCATTTACATTCAACAAAAAGAATCTCTTTCATGTCTTGATTCAATGTAACAATATCAATCTCTTTATCCTTATGCCACCATCGTCTAACCTCAGTAAAAGAAAATGGAAGCGGGATTTCCTTCAAACGTATCTGTTCAATAACAAGACGTTCGAATTCTTTTCCATAATATGTGTTGAGCTGAGCAGAGATTTGCGAAAATACCTCATTCACCAAACCCATCTCAAGATCTGACATGTTCGGATAAACAAACCTAAACCAAAACCTGAAGAACTGGTCATTCATCTCATAGATGCCACCTTTTCTCTTCCCAAGAGGCAATATATGTTCAATAATATGTAGATTTTCGAGCACGGAAAGATATTTTGAGAGATTTCCTTTTTCTACACCAGTAACAGACGAGATCTCACCCTGTTTATTATATCCCAGTGTGAGGTATTTGAGTATCAGTGTATAGACTTTAGGCTGCCTAAATTCTTCCTTTAGTAAAATCCTTGGTTCATTATAGAGAATTTCTCCTTTTCTCAAGATCATCTGTTTGATATTTTCATCAACGCTCAGGGAGTTGTCTAATTTTTGAAGATAAAAAGGCACACCTCCACATATTGCCCAGATCCTGAACATATCTACCGTATCATAATTGTTAAAAAAATGTTTCATGTGCTTGAACATCAGTGCCTTAACATTCCACTCTCCTGTTCGCCTTCCATAAAGAGGACTTTTGTAGCCCAGAACTTCAGTTTCCATCATCCCCATTGATGAACCACAAATTATGAGGAAAATGTTATTGTTAACCAACAGCTCATCCCAGATTTTCTGGAATACAGAAACTACACCCCGATTTAATTCTATGAGATATGGGAACTCATCAATTGTAATTACTGCTTTTTTGTCACCCATTTCCTGTGAAAGATACTTGAACAGATCATAAAATGATGAAACATCAATATCTGAAAAATATTCCTTTCCGCTCAACTTACGAAACTTACCTTTCATCTCTTCGATATTCTCTTTCATGCTGTCGTTGGTGCATAGGATGTATACCCCTTCTTTATCCTGTATGAACTTTTTAGTAAGTTCAGTTTTCCCAATTCTCCTTTTCCCATAAAGTACAACCATCTGTGGAGAGTTTTCAGCATACTTCCTGTTGAGAAAATCAAGTTCAGATTCGCGATTGATGAATTGTTGTATCATAAGTATGATACTTTGCATACAACTATTTAATAGTTGTGTGAACAGAGTTTACCTCAAACGATATAACAAGATGTTGTACGATAAGTATGATACTTTACATACAACTATTTAATAGTCGCAAAAAAACCATTTTTACCGAGAGTCAAACGTTGCGCCGGCACACCCAACCGCAGCAGAGATGCGGGGTATAATTATGAATATAAGGCTCTTACCCACCGCACCCAGGTCATACACCACATCCGGCACCCTGTTATGGAGCTTCCGGTACGTATCAATAGCAGTCCGGGTGCCCCATTCCATAGTACTGACACCCTTGGGCCCGTGCGCCCTGTCAATGAAGACACCACCAGCCCCATATCCCTGATAAACTTCGGCACATGGCCCGGGGTCTGAAGCTGTATAGAGGATTCCCGAACGTGTGAAACGCTCAGAGGCCCCAATCTTATCCCCGCCAGGATCAGTGAAATTACTCCCGCCGCGAGAAAACAATACCAGAAGAACAGCAACAAAAGCCAATAACACAAAGTGCACCTGCATGCCACACCAAGACCAATTTTTAGCAATATCACGTCAGGCAGAAATGTTTATGATAACTTCAAACAAATTGTAATAAATATGAGCGTAGAACTGAAAATGATCACAACCGAAATACATCTGCCAAGTGAAATATTATATTCACAGGGAATAGGAAAGGATCGTATAGAATACTTTGTGAAAAAAAACTTCCTTCTGGAACTTTATAGAGAAGGAAAGATTTCACTTGGTAAGATGGCACAACTGCTTGAAATGAATCTTTTCGAGATGTTGGGTATCATGAAAGACTCCAACGTACCATTAAATTACGGTGTTGCAGAACTAAAAGAAGATATCGAGACTGCAAATAGGCTTGGTTTGTTAGATGAAGATAGTCAGTAATTCATCACCTTTGATATTTTTCTCTGCAATTGGTATGCTTGATAATTTAGCCGATTTTGGTGATATTTCGATACCTAAAGCAGTATATGAAGAAGTCACTAAAAACGATTTGAAAGGATCAAATGAAGTTAAAAATGCCGATTGGATCAAAGTCGTGGAAGTTGAAGAACATGAGTCCGTTGCTTTTTCATCTGTATTGGATGCAGGGGAAGCACAAGCAATTGCTCTTGCCATTAAGCAGAATGCCAACCTGATCTTACTGGACGACCTTGCCGGAAGAAGGGCAGCTGTAGCATATGGAATTGAGGTTATGGGTACCTTGGGATTGCTAAAGGTAATGTATCGAAAAGGTCTTGTTAAAAATATGAAATGTGTGTTAGATGAACTTCAGAAACATGGATTTTGGATGAGTAAAGACCTTTACAGTAAGATGTTGAAAGATTGATTTTTGTTTAAGTTTCCTCAAAATAATATCTTAAATGGCTGGCAGTCGAGTAAGTGAAAACTATGAGTGGCTGGCAATCAATTTATCATGAACTAGATAGGAACACAGAAAATTGTTGCAATGCTCTGTGCGCCCGGTGTCCTTTGGGGTTTAGGCATAACTGGAGATGGACGCGAATACAGGCATGTGGGGCTTCATAGGGGCTTCCCGAACCTGTGTATCGTTCCAGTATGTGACCCGATCGTTTTCGATATTTGACATTCCAGGTC
>DAOUWY010000272.1 GCA_030666885.1 Methanosarcinales archaeon | reverse complement strand
ATCCTCAAAAGCCACACCATCCCCGCCAAGCCTGTGAATAGGCCCAACCAGATGAACAGTTATAATACCCCGCTTCACATCCAGCACCCTGGCAAAATGCGTAACAGGACAGCCCAGGGGCCTGTACCGCACATACTCACCGACCTCCGGGCCCACCCTGGGGTCAAAAGGATGAAGGTCCTCCCGGCATGACGGCTCACCAGGCAGGGGTGAAAAAACAAAATCAGCCTCAAGTCCGTCAATAACACCCACGATCATTTTGGAATCTTTTAATTCAGTTCCGGGACCACCAAGAAGTTGCTGTATCACAGACATATTTGCTGCAAACTTTTCTAAAGCCATGTGGGGGCACCCGGCAAGTTCCACCTCTCCATCAACCAGCGCAGTAGCAAAATCCCTGCACTGCCGGTAACCACATTCCCCGCAATTATATCCAGGCAGCAGACCTGCAATCTCTATCTCCGTCTCCTGCGTCATCCGGCATCATTCCCCCCTGTACTCGGTAAAACCGTCAATATGCCGCAACACGCCCATATGATGTTCCTTTGCCACTCGCATCTCACCAGTACACAGGGTGCATATAGCCAGGGGCGCATTATGCCGCAGGGTAAGTTCCTGCCCCACATCAGGCATCTCACTTATCACCTCTGCCAGTTCTGATGCGCCCTGCCCGCTCAGTCCGTTAGCCTCTATTATCCGGCAATCAGGATTCGCCTCATTGACACGTTCCCTGAACACTTCCCGTTCGGCCTGGGACACGATATCGCCCTTGGTAGCCACCACCACATCTGCCGTAGTCAGCAAAGGCCCAACCTTCAAAGGAGTATTAGGACCCGTGGTCACATCGATCACGCACACTGCAAGGCATCCGTCGGGATAGGGGGCACACCGCAGGCAAAGGCCGGCAGTTTCATTGATAAGTACACCAGCATCCTGCTCCCTGGCCCATTTTAGCATCTCATCCGTATTGTAAATGGCAAAATGATCAGGGCACATGTCCCTGGACAATCCAATACGCACAGGGATATCCAGCCTTTCAAACCTTTTATCATCATCCGTCCACAGGCAGTCTATCTTCACCACCGCAGGCGACGTACCTGCCTGTTTAAGCGACCTGATGGTATGCATCAGTACCGATGTCTTACCCGAACCTGGAGTACCCGCCACCACCACAAGTTTCATACTACCACAGCAGCTTGCTCGACCAGCCCGCCATGCCGAATAGTATCGCGCAGCGACATCATGTAATTGTCAAGCCTGACAAGTTCACTGCAGACGTTCATTTCACCTGGAGTCGTGGTTATGACCTGACGTATCCCGCCGTTTCGCATCACAATGCGGCGTTTTGTCATAAGTGCCAGAACAGGATCATGGGTTACCACCAGCACGATCTTCCCTTCGGCAGCTAAAAGTTTCAGGGCTTCCTGTTTCTTTATACCCGCATTTTCTATCTCATCGATTAGTACTATAGGAGAGTCGCTTATTACCGCAATGTCAGCAGCCATCAGTGCCCTGGACTGCCCTCCGCTTAATATTGTAAGCTGGTGTCCTGGCTGGATAGACTCCCCGGTCAGTGTATTGGCAATCTCAATTACCCGCTCGACCGTGTCAGAGTTACGGTTCCTGCTCTTGGCATGCATCCTGAGGAACTCTTCAACTGTCATATCGGCAAGGAAATGCATGTTCTGTGAAAGCTGGGCGATACGTTTTTTCCTGGGATCGGTGCGGATATCCCTGCCTGGTGCCTTCCCGTTTATCAGGATTTTGCGTCGGGTCGGTGTATCTCCCTGTGAAAGCTGCTCGATATCACAGATCAGACTACTCTTACCGGAACCGGTGGGACCGACAATACCGATTATCTCGCCCGGGCATACGCGTATCTTATCTACATCTTCTTTTAGCCCGCACTTATCGATTCCACATATAATTGTCAGTTCATGAATTTCCTGCATATACGAAGCTTTACCAATTAGAAATATAAAACTTTCCCATTACAAGATAAAAGCGTCACTATTGTGAAAAAACAACACATTGATTGTACAATACGATAAACAGATCATTGACCAATATCTGGTCCGCCATATCCCCTTACCTTGAACGATGCACCGATCTCCTCTGCAATATGTCGGCACTTCTCAATATCCACGCTCGGCAGGTCAAGTACTGTGAACCTTAATTTTATACCTTCTTTCACAAGGTCCCTTGAAAAATCCTTCATTGACTCATAAGCATTCGTGTACCTGCGGGGTCTTACCAGCTGGTCATAGGTCGCTTTGTCATCAGTATTAAGACTAACAGAAACCTCATCAACTCCCGCCTTTTTCAGTTCACTGGCAACATCACGGTTTGGGTACTGGAGTTTTGCATGCCCGATAGTGTCTATTCTCACACTGATATCCCTGGCCTTTAACCATCGTGTGATCTCCAGCACATCATCCAGCCTGGACAGGGGCTCTCCCAGTCCTGTGAACACCACTTCATTATACCCGAAAAGGTCATGTTTCCCAAGTTCCTCTATAACCTCAGCCACTTCGGGCTCCCTTTTGAGTATTAAGTTATAGCCGTAGACCCCGTTGGCATAGTTCTTTATACAGAAAATGCAGTTGCACGTACACCTGTTCGTGATGTTCAGGTACAGGTTTCCATGTGCGGGATAGCAGATCGTCCCAGGGTCTTCCTTGTTCATTCTACATTCACTCTCTGGTTAAGTATACTCTTATACCCGATAATATGCCTAATAATGCAATCAATCAACATAAGGTTAATCACCTTATGCCTGCATTAAGGGTCTTGAGCATCTTTTTTACAGGATCGGGCAGTCTTCCCCTCTGCAAAGACTTCATCTGGTCAGGGGTCAGCATCTTCATGGCCGTGCTCATCATTGGGTCTGATCTCATAAGCCCGTCCATCAGTCTTTTCACATACACTGAGGTTTTTATTTCCAGCCCCATCTGTTCCCGCCACCTGTTCTCGTACTCGGACAGCTGGCATTTTCCAGCCACTGCATCTGCTGCTGTCTCACCTGCGATCTTCCCGCCAACCATTGCAGTAGGTATGCCGCCGCCATTGGTGGCTATCAGGTGTCCGGCTGCATCCCCGCAGATGAT
>DAOUWY010000168.1 GCA_030666885.1 Methanosarcinales archaeon | reverse complement strand
CCAGATATCCTGCTCGAAATCGACAGATATGGGGGATGTTTCGTATGTGATGTCACCCCTGCCAAGTGAGCGGTCGATATCCTCAATGGTCAGGGTCTCGCTGCCTTCGTCAGTGTCAAGGTCATAGTAGAAGCCACTGAAACTCCTGGGGGTCCAGGTGTAGGTTTTGGCCATGCCAGCGTCTTCATCCCAGATACGGTTGCCTGATTCATATGTGGCAGGATGCACGGTAACAGTTTTCTCAGATGTAGTAATATCAGGCGGTGCTGCCGGCACAGTACTTATTATCAAACCGATAAACAATAATCCGAATAAAAAATTCTTTAACCTATTCATTTATATCATAACCTTGTAATTATTCTAACTAATCATCTACTAACATAAATAATCATCTACTGATGTAAATAATCATCTATAAATATAAATAAATTATCATTTTTTTTGTCAACATCCATATATCCCTATGGGAGCTGTCTACGAATTCAAAATCCAAAGAAAAAATAGACAGATTGGAGCTTTAGATCGAAAAAAAAGCAAGATATTTGTTATTGACAGTAAATGTTAGACTACCTCTGTATGCTTAAATCGGTTGTGATTTCAGACTCGATCTCCTGCTACTCCTGCTGCTGCTGCTCCTACTTCCCCCTCCAGGACGATATCAATTAATTTACGTGCCCACTCCAGCTTTTTCTTTTTACTGGCGTTTACATGAGGGTCGGAAAAATCAAATCCGATAAGTACTATGGCAGATGCCCCCAGTTCCCGTGCCAGGAAGACACACCGGTCCCCGTCAGTAAACCCGCCAAAGTTGTGAACATTAGCCAGGGGTACGGCCTGGGTGGACCCCACCACATTGAAAAGTTTTGGGACTATTGACCTTATAATCGGTATATTGTCTCCGTGACCATGGACTACCATTACTGCTCCCATCCGGCTGGCCTTGATCTCGGCTTCCACATCCCCGTCCAGGTCAGTCACAATAATGTGTGGCACGATACCCATATCCATAAGTATGGCAGCGGCACCATCAGCAGCAATGATGCAAAAATCATTAGGTTTGACCTTTTCCAGTTCACCTTTCAAAGTAGGTGCATTGCCACATACAAGCACATCCCTATCCCTGACCAGTTCTTCGAGCCTCCGGATAGATGCTATTTTAGAAGATGGCATGCCTGAAATAATCCCGGACAACACCCTGGCAGATTCTTCATCCCGGACACGGTCATAACCCATATCCCTGATTATTTCCAGGTATAGCGGCTCCCAGTCTTCAAATCTCATGATATCTTTGAGATGCTCATCTTCATGCCTGTACCTTCAACGTCCCATTCCTTAACCAAGTCACCTTCGGGTTCAACATCCATGCTGATGACAAGCAGTTTTGTCCTGACCTCATCGGCAATATGCGCTTCCCAGTCCAGGACAAGGTCAAGTATCCGCTCATCTTTGATCAGCACTATAGCCTTGATCCTTTCTTCTACATCCAGGTCAAGTTCCTTTCGCATATCCTGCAACCGCCTGATAACCTCACGGGCATATCCTTCTGACTCTATCTCCCTTGTCAGCATGGCATCCACATACACAAGGCCGCCGGAGAACCCGGCAGATGCAATATGTTCGGGTATGGTCTCATTGAACCGGACCATCCCGGATGTTATAGTAACAGTTTCCCCTGCTATTTCCAGTTCATACTCTCCGGAATTCACGAGTGCATCCCGCATTGATATAACATCGGCTGAACCAATGGCTGCAATGACCTTACCCGCATCGCCCTTGAATGCCGGACCAATAGCCTTTGGCTGTGGCACAGCTTCCAGTCCCAGTTCGTCCCAGGTCTCATCACTACCAAGGATCATTATTTCCTTGCAGTTGGTTTGCTCAAGCAGTACAGACATCAAGCTTTCCACAGCCTGTGCTACCTGCTCATTTTCGGGGGATACCACAATCTTGCGCACCGGCCACCTGAGTTTACGCTTAACCTTTTGCCTTGCATTGGATGCTGCCTCTACCATATTGCGGATTGTATCCATCTGCTTCTCAAGTCCTGTATCCACCAGGGCATCCTCCACTACAGGCCAGTCACACATATGTAAAGACTTCGGGCTGTCCGGGTCAAGGTTGTGCACCAGGTTCTGGTAGATAGATTCTGCCAGGTGGGGCATAAACGGAGCTATAACCTTGGCAATCTTAACCAGTACTTCGTACATGACCCAGTAAGCGGCCAGCTTGTCAGGGTCATCTCCTTCAGTCCATGTCCTGGGCCTGATCAGCTGGACATACCACCTGGACAGGTCTTCCAGTATAAAGTCAGATATAGGCCGGGTGGCCCTGTGTAGATTGTACTGATCCATTGCTTCGTTCACACTAAGTATAAGTGAATTCAACCGGCTCAGTATCCAGCGGTCTTCGGGTCTCAGATGAGACTTTACCGAATCATAGGTTACAACCGAGGGATCGAAGTTGTCAAGTACCATATAGGGCAACGGGAACCGGTACACGTTCCAGAAGATGTTGACCATCCTGTTGATTGTGCTGACCTCGTCCCAGTTGAATTTAAGGTCCTCCCAGGGCGCATTTGATGAGAGTACATAGAACCGGAGGGAATCGGCACCGAATTTATCCATGACTTCCCCTGGTGACACTACGTTGCCCAGGCTCTTGCTCATCTTCTTGCCTGCATCGTCCAGCGTGAACCCGTGCATTAGCACGTTCTTATACGGTGCCCTGCCAAAAGCTATCATACTGGCACCCATCTGCGAGTAGAACCAACCCCTTGTCTGGTCGTGCCCTTCAGTAATAAAATCAGCAGGCCAGAGTTTGTCAAAATCTTCATGCTCCCTTGGGTAGTTCAATGTGGCCCAGGAGGCCACTGCAGAATCGAACCAGACATCAAAGACATCAGGTACCCTTTTCATATTCTGGCCGCATTTGCAGGTAATAGTGATATTATCTACATTTGGCCTGTGCAGGTCCAGGTCACCTTCCAGGTTTGAGCGCTCCTGTAATTCTTTCATTGTACCTATAACCTCTTCTTCGGTGCACTCATCACAAATCCATATAGGCAGGGGTATTCCCCAGTATCGCTGCCGGCTGATGCACCAGTCACGTGCGCCCGATACCCAGTCAGCAAACCTGGCAGAACCGGCCCAGTCCGGGTACCATGCTACTTTCTCTATTTCACTTAACATCTCATCCTTGATATCCGAGACCTTAAGGAACCACTGCCTGGTGGCGAGATAAATAATAGGGGTCTTGCACCGCCAGCAGTGACCATACCTGTGGCTGACCATGCCTTTTTTGAGCAGGTTCCCCCTTTCTTCCAGGTCACTAAGGATAAGCTCGTCAACATCCTTGACATATTTTCCTTCATATTCTCCTGCATCGGATGTGTACCTGCCGTCAGGACATACCGGACAGAAAATGGGCAGCTCATGCTCCACACCCAGTATAAAATCATCCATGCCGTGCCCTGGTGCTATATGAACGATCCCTGTATTCTCTGCTGTGACGAAATCCGCCATGTAAACATTATGATCAAATCCGGCCTGGGCCGGGACCTTGTCAGATAACGGGTTGTCATATGAAAGTTCAAGCAGGTCTTCCCCGAGCATCCGGTCCAGTGTCTCAAAGTCTGTATAACGTCCCTGTTTCAGTACATGCTCAACCAGGCTTGTTGATATATAAAGTACTTCGCTGGCATCTTTGTTATCCTTCCATGCCCTGATCTTGCTGTATTCAAAACCAGGGTGGACAGCTACTGCAATATTTGCAGGAATGGTCCACGGTGTGGTGGTCCAGATAACGATATATGTGTTTTCTTCATCCTTCACTTTGAACTTAATATAGACCGAAGGGTCTTCTTCATCCCAGTATTCCACTTCACTGTCTGCAATTGCGGTCTCACACCTGGGACACCAGTTGACCACCCGTTTGCCCCGTTCCAACAGTCCCTTATCATGGCCCTGTTTCAGAGTCCACCAGGCCGCCTCAATGTATTCATCCTTCAGGGTCATGTAGGGGTCTTCCCAGTCCAGCCATACTCCCAGGTCCTTGAACTGCTGGGTCATCTCATCCTTATGCCGGATAGCAAACTCCTTGCATTTGGCTATAAATTGGTCTACTCCGTACTCCTCAATATCCTTCTTGGACTTGAAACCAAGCATTTCCTCCACCTTTACTTCTATGGGAAGGCCGTGCATGTCCCAACCTGCCCGGTCCCTGACATGGAAGTTATTCATGGATTTGTACCGCAGGATTGAATCTTTTATGATCTTGTTCCATGCAGTGCCAAGGTGGATGTGCCCGGTGGTATAGGGCGGTCCGTCTACAAAATAGAAGTCTGTACTGCCAGCTCTGAGCTGTCTGGACCTGGGATAGGCATTGATGGAATCCCAGTAATTGCGGATATCCTTTTCCAGGGTTTTTGGTTCATATTTATTGGTGATTTCCCGTATCATTACCGATTCTCCGGATAAGATGGATAACAATGATTAACTGGAGTAAATAGTACTTATTTATGCACTATTTGTGCTCAGTTGTATATCATGTATTGGTGTATTCTGGGTGTTAATACGTTTTTGATACAAAAAGATTTATCTTATAGATATATGTCAACTGCGGTCAGGGATTGCCTATAATATGGGAGCAGAAATAAATTATATCTTCATTGCTTCGGCAATTCTTTCAGGCAGGGCATCAAGTTTATCACTTATAGTATCGAGAACACCAAGTTTTTCATTCATTCCTTTAAGCACTGTTGTATGTTCGTTTAAAATACCTGTGTGATTATCAAGTCTGGTATTTATCCCATCTAGTATACCTGTTTGATCATCCAGTTTTTCATTTATTCCTTTAAGCACTGTTGTATGTTCATTTAAAATACCTGTTTGATCATCCAGTTTTTCATTCATTCCTTTAAGCACTGTTGTATGTTCATTTAAAATACCTGTTTGATCATCCAGTTTTTCATTCATTCCTTTAAGCACT
>DAOUWY010000073.1 GCA_030666885.1 Methanosarcinales archaeon | reverse complement strand
CACCTGCAACACCCTATAATGATACAGAGGTTTCCAGACGATCTCATCTGCATGGGGACCGCTCCGCACGCGTGCGGGAAATTTTAATTACTGCAAATAACTATTGATCAGTAATGGGGATATTGAGATTTATTAAAAACATAAGCAGTAAGCCTTTCAAACTCCTTAACCAATCACGTATGTAAAACTAAGTTATTTTAAGCTGAACAAAAAATAATCTTCCAGAATTTAATAGCTGAAAGGGTTAATACGGGTCAAATAGAATGAGATAATCCAAATGGCAAAAGACAAGATCATCATAAAAGGCGCAAGGGTACACAACCTGAAAAACATCGACCTCGAACTGCCCAGGGATAAATTCATTGTTATCACCGGACTCAGCGGCAGCGGCAAATCCTCACTGGCATTCGATACCATTTACGCCGAAGGCCAGCGCCGCTATGTGGAATCCCTTTCAGCCTATGCCCGCCAGTTCCTGGGCCAGATGGACAAACCTGATGTGGAATATATTGAAGGCCTGTCCCCAGCCATATCCATCGAGCAAAAGACCACCAGCAAGAACCCCCGCTCGACCGTGGGTACAGTAACAGAGATACATGATTACCTGCGCCTGCTGTATGCCAGGATCGGCATCCCCCACTGCCCGGAGTGCGGCAGGGAGATAGCACCCCAGACCCTGGACCAGATAATTGACAGTGTAATGGCACTGCCCCATGGTACGAAGATACATGTACTGGCCCCGATCGTCAAGGACCGCAAGGGCGAGTACCGCCAGTTATTCGATGACCTGAAGCGAGAGGGGTACAGCCGGGTGCGCCTGGATGGTGAGGTCTATGACCTGGAAGAGGATATCCAGCCTGGCAGGTACCAGAAACATAATATTGAAGTAGTCATCGACCGCCTGAAAACAAAAGATAACGTGAAAGAGCGCTTGGCTGATTCTGTAGAAACCGCACTGCATGTGGGCGGCGGTGTCGTGATGGTGCAGATAGTGGATGACGGACGTGATATGCTGTTCAGCGAACATCTGGCATGTGCGCACTGTAATCAGAGTTACGAAGCCCTGGAACCTGCCATGTTCTCATTCAACAATCCCAGGGGAGCCTGTCCACGCTGCCAGGGCCTGGGCAACACCATGGAATTCGACCCCGAACTGGTAGTTCCCGACCCCACCCTGTCCATCGAGAGCGGAGCCATTGAAGCATGGGGCAGCTCACCCCATGGATATTATATCCAGACCCTGAATGCTGTAGCTGAAAAATACGGTTTTTCCATAAAGACGCCCTTCGACCAGTTAGACCCAAAACACAGGAATATCATATTATACGGTACCAGTGAGCCTGTTAAATTCAGGTATGTACCCAGGGACAAGCCTGGAATATGGGAACATTACAGCAAGTACGAAGGTGTGATCCCAAACCTGCAAAGAAGATACAGGGAGTCCGCAAGCGAGGACATGCGGGATAAGATACAGCAGTATATGAGCACGGCACACTGTCCCGAATGCAATGGCAGGAGATTGAAACCTTACAGCCTGGCTGTCACTGTCCACGGGACCGGGATCGACAGGATATCTGCCATGTCAGTTAAGGATGCACAGGACTTCTTCAACAACCAGAAACTCTCTGAGCGCGAGATGCAAATAGCCAGGCGCGTATTAAAAGAGATCAATGCCAGACTGGGATTTTTGATGGATGTCGGCCTGGATTATCTTACACTGGACCGGGCTGCCGGTACCCTGAGCGGCGGCGAAGCGCAGCGGATACGCCTTGCAACCCAGATCGGCTCAAGCCTGGTTGGTGTGCTCTACATTCTGGACGAACCAAGTATAGGTCTTCATCACAGGGACAATGACAGGCTCATCAGGATGTTAAAGCAGCTGCGTGATCTGGGAAATACCATTATTGTGGTGGAACATGACCAGGATACTATGCTGTCTGCGGACTATATCGTGGATATGGGACCCGGTGCAGGCGTCCACGGCGGGGAAGTGGTGGTTGCCGGCACGCCGGCAACGATAAAACGCAGTAAAAAATCACTGACAGGGCAGTACCTTACAGGGAAGATGCTAATCGAAACACCGTCATCCAGGCGGACACCTGCCGGATGGCTTACTGTGAAAGGGGCAACAGAGCATAACCTGAAACATATTGATGTGGATTTCCCGCTGGGTGTGAAGACCTGTGTGACAGGGGTGTCGGGTTCTGGTAAAAGCACCCTGGTCAATGAGATACTGAACAAGGCCCTGGCACAAAAGCTGCACCGTGCACGCAGACGTCCCGGCAAGCACGATGGGATAGAAGGTATCCGGCAGATTGATAAAGCGATCACAATAGACCAAAGCCCGATCGGCAGGACCCCCCGGTCCAATCCTGCCACATATACTAATGTGTTCACGCCCATACGGGAACTCTATTCAATGACCCCTGAATCCAAGGCAAGGGGATATAAACCTGGCAGGTTCAGTTTCAATGTAAGAGGCGGGCGGTGTGAAGCATGCCAGGGCGACGGGACGATCACTATTGAGATGCATTTTTTGCCTGATGTGTATGTCCAGTGTGAAGTATGTCACGGCAGCCGTTTCAATAACGAGACATTGGAAATTACGTTCAAGGGCAAGAATATCGCTGACGTGCTGGACATGACAGTGGAGGAAGCACTGGAGTTCTTCCAAAATATCCCAAAGATAAAGAACAAGCTTCAGACGCTCTTTGATGTGGGACTGGGATATATCAAACTGGGCCAGCCTGCAACAACACTCTCAGGCGGCGAGGCGCAGCGTATCAAACTTTCGGCAGAACTCAGCCGCAGGAGCACGGGGAAGACGCTGTACATACTGGACGAACCTACTACAGGACTTCATTTTGATGATGTGAAGAAACTGCTGTCTGTGCTGGACAGGTTAACAGAATCAGGGAATACAGTAATTGTTATCGAGCACAACCTGGATGTCATCAAGACCGCAGATTATATTATAGACCTTGGACCGGAGGGCGGGGATGGTGGCGGCATGGTCATTGCCAGGGGTACGCCCGAGGATGTGGCTGATGAAAGCGCTTCATATACCGGGCAGTTCCTGAAACTTGTTTTGAACTAGTGGGGGGTCATTTTCATTGAACTGGGAATGATCCTTGTTTTATCCGGCGGGAGTACTTCAGCAGTATTTTGCTAATTTTGTGTAATGAACTACACAAAATTATATCTATTTATGTAACCAACTACAAACAATGAACGAATCGCAGATAATACAAACACTATCAGGCTGGAATTTCTGGGACAGGCAACTACCAACAGGAAAGCCCAGGGTTTATTGTAAAACTGCCCGGAGATACATAAAATCAAAATCCAATAAAATAGTTGTAATTTCCGGCATAAGGCGTTCAGGAAAAACTACCCTTTCAAGACAGATAGTCAAAAACATGCTCGACAAAGGACTTGATGCAAGGAATACCTTGATAATCAACTTTGAAGAGCCGGCATTTGCCGAAACACTGGACCTTAATCTCCTGATAAAAGTATACGAATCTTACAGGAATATTCTTGAACCGGATAGGACACCGGTAATAATTCTCGATGAAATACAGGAAATACCCAAATGGGAAAAGTTTGTAAGAAGCCTGCAGGAAAAAAATGAAGCACGAATCATTGTTACTGGTTCCTCATCAGCCCTGCTAAGTGGGGAATTCGCAACAGTACTTACCGGAAGAACTGTTGAGATAAACATGCATCCCCTCTCTTTCAATGAATATCTCACATTTTTCGGACTGCAATTCAAGAAAAAAGCAGACTTAATACTGAAAAAAAAACAGGTATTGAAGATGCTCAGGCAGTATATGGAATTCGGAGGCTTTCCCGAGATTGCACTGGAGATAGATGATATCCTGAAATCCGAGATTACACGAAAAATCTACGATGACATACTGTTCAAGGATATAGTAAAGCGGTGGTCCATAAAAAATATAGATAAACTTGAAATCCTCAGCAGGTATTACACATCAAACATATCATCACCCATAACATTCAACAGAATATCAAAGTTCCTGAATATTCCAGTAAAAACAGTCGAAATCTACTCAAAGTACATTGAAAAATCTGACCTGATATTCTTTGT
Organism: Methanosarcinales archaeon; assembly: GCA_030666885.1. Lineage (GTDB taxonomy): Archaea > Halobacteriota > Methanosarcinia > Methanosarcinales > Methanocomedenaceae > Methanocomedens_A. The sequence goes on along the minus strand of DAOUWY010000073.1, from coordinate 3,788 downwards.
GAAACGTTTTGCATTTTCAGTCAAGGAACAGGAAAATTCCCCCAGGAAAGTATATTCCATAGACACCGGTATCGTTAACTCAACTGGCTTCAGGTTCCAGGATAATCATGGCCATCTCATGGAAAATATTGTCGCAGTACACCTGAGAATAAAGAAATTCCTGGAAGCTCCGCTAATGGATGTTTATTATTACAAGGATTACAGCCAGAATGAGGTAGATTTTGTTGTAAAAGACGGACTTAAAGTCAGTCAGCTTATACAGGTATGCTATAATATTGAAAATCCTGACACGAAAGAACGCGAACTGAGGTCATTGATAAAAGCATCCGGGAAACTAAAGTGTGACGATCTTGCCATAATAACATGGGATTATGAAGCAAAAGAAGAATTCAAAAGTAAAAATATATCGTATATCCCTCTCTGGAAGTGGCTACTGGTTTAGACTCCGGGTATAAATCCTTATCTCCACCATGGTATGTGAAATTGCTACCGCTGCAAGAAACTAAAATCATCCAGGTCGAACACCATAAACCCTTTCTCCCGAAGTGCATCCTTCCCCTCAACCTTCTTTGCCACAAGCCCGTAATATTCGGTTCTTTCTCCTTTATTCCACATAACAAAACCTGTTTTTTTCTTTAATTTCTCAATAATTCGCATTGATTCTGCCATGGAAAGTGTCTTCCACTTGCACTCGATGAACAACACCTCCTTTGAAGCATCATTTAAGGCAACAAGGTCAATCTCCTCTCCTTTATGCCACCACCGCCCTATCTTTGTAAAATCAACAGGTCTTACCTGCCACAGGAATTCTGCTGCAATCTTCTCAAAAACCATACCTACATACCGATTAAAATCTGAATTGAACTGAGGTATCTTGAAATCACCATATATCAGACTTTTATTAGGATAGACAAACCTGAACCAGAAAGTCAAATAATTATCTGTGATATAATATCTGGCATTCCTTGACCTATGGGTTTTTTCTGTAACAGGATACCGTGCTTCCACGATACTCAAAACAGACAGGTTTGACAGGTACTGGGATACAATGGACGAACTTAAACCTGTATAATTAACAATATCACCGAATTTCGTATTTCCAAAAGCGATTGCTGTTAAGATAGAGAAATATTTTGCAGGTTCCCTGAATTCATATTTAAGCAATACTTCAGCTTCCTCAAGCAGCAGGCTTTCAATAGAATACAAAATTTCAAGCTGGCTGATCTGCTTTATCCTGTGTCTTGCCTCTTTGAGGTAATAAGGAACTCCGTCGGTTATAGCATATATCTTAACCAGTTCCTCAATCCTGAATTTTGGGAAGAACGTACCTATGTGCTTAAACTTCAGTGGTTCCACCTTTATCTGTCCCGTCCGCCTCCCATACAGCGGGCTTTTACTGCCCAGAACATGACGCTCCATCATACTGATGGATGAACCGCACAGCACAAGCATAACGTTGGAATCGGCAAGGTACAGGTCCCACGCCTTCTGGAATATTGAAGGAATTGCTTTGTTGCCGTTTATGAGAAATGGATATTCATCAATCACAATAACCAATCGTTGTTCTGTCCTGGCTGCCTCTTTTAGCGTATCAAGCCAATCAAGGGTTGATTGACTTAATAGTTCGTTGCCCAATTTGTCTGCAACAAGTATCCTGAATTCCGAAAGGTTTGCAGCATCCCCCCTTTCATCAGCAAGGAAGTACACAGCATGTTTCTCTTTTATGAACTGACGCAGCAGTTCTGTTTTACCAATCCTCCTTCTGCCGAATACTACGATAAATTCACTCCGGTGTGAGTTGTGTGCGGAGTTTAGGTGTTGTAGTTCTTTTTCCCTGTTGATGAATTGATTAAACATAATTAGCATAATCGTGTTTAAAGTATTAATATCTAATTAAAAATAACATCTTGCATTCTGTCACATTTCCAGTAAAATTTCTATCTACAGCCGCACGCCAGTACAGCCCCGTCATATACACACGGACGATGAAACTATGAAACCATGAATCTGTGTAAATCCGTGTCCGGGTATATGTCTTAACCCATATCAAAATCATCCAGGTCGAACACCATAAACCCTTTCTCCCGAAGTGCATCCTTCCCCTCAATCCTTTTTGCAACAAGACAGAAGTACTCCCTTTGCATCTCATTGTTCCACAGGACAAAACCAGATTTACCCTTAAGGTCGTTAAGGATATCAAGCGCATTTCTCTCACTGAGACGCTTCCATTTGCATTCTATAAACGCAATATCCCCTGTATCATCGTTTAAGGCAACTATATTTATCTCATACGTGTTCTGCCCCTTTGGAGCATCTTTTATCCTCCCCCACTGCCTGCCAATCCTGTTAAATGAAAATGGTAATGTTATACCAGCACCCCGGCTTTTAAACTGGTCCTTAACAATATTTTCAAATTCAGCACCCACAAAGGTATCAAAATCCTTCTCTATTAATTTGAGCACTTTATCAGCATTCCCTGATTCTATCTCAGTACTGTTCGGACGGATATACCTGAAATAGAACCTGAAAAAGTTATCTTTGATATAATACCGTGTTTTCTTACTGCGAATCTTTTCAGTCACCGGGTATTCTTTACCGATCAGTTCAAGTTTCATCAAGGTTCCCACATATTTCGGAAGATCCTTTTGCGGTATCTTTGAATAATCAGATATTTCAACAAGTCGGGTCCTGCCCTTTGCAATTGCTTCGAATATGGAGATATACAGGTAGTATTCTTTTAATTCTCCTTTCAATAATGTCTCCACTTCTTCGTGCAGGAATTCTCCTTTTGCCAGGATATGTTCATCTATATTTTTGAATACGGACTTTCCAGGGTCAAACTCAAGTATATATTGCGGCACTCCGCCAAGGATGCAGTAAAATTCAATGCCTTTTCTTACATTAATCTGTTCATGGAACTGGGATATATGGTATGCCTTCAGGGGTTCAAGCATCCACTGACCGGTCCGTCTTCCGTATAATGGTGATTTTTGTGTGAGTGTACCTTCTACCATCATGGAAACAGATGACCCGCAAAGTATCAACATTATGTCCTTTCCACTTAAGTATTCATCCCAGATCACCTGGAAGACTGATGGTATTGTGTCATCCCGCTCTATAAGATCAGAAAATTCATCGATAACAATGATGTATTTTTCATCGGCTATCTGGCGCACAAGGTATTTTAAAAGGTCATAGAAGTTCTTCACTCGTGGTGTCACGTCACCAAAATGGTCTGCTGCCTTTTCGGCGAATGTTTCCAGATTCAGCAATGTACCCCTTTTATCAGCAAGTAGGTAAATGGAATTTTTATCCTTGCAGAATTGCTTTATCAATTCGGTTTTCCCGATCCGTCGTCTGCCATAGAGGACTATGAACTGAGAAACTTGTGATTTGTATTTTTTTTCAAGGAAATCAATTTCTGCGTTTCTATTAATAAACCGGTTCATAAAGATTATCTTGTATATCCGGTTATTTATCTATTGCGCTTTGATCATTGATCTGTCCATCGTTTTCGAATCACCTGATGAAGTGTACTTTCACATATATTAAGGGTAATTTATTCAAATTGATTTATGCATCTCTTTTTGTATTATAGTGGATTCAATTTTTTCTATTATTTTTGCCCTCTGATTTGAAATGGATACAAATATGGGGTAATCCAAAAGATACTTGGAACATTAGGGTTTAATGTCAATTCAAATGAAAGACCGAACTGAAAAATCCAATACAAATGAAAAAAAAGCAGTTGGTGAATCTGCTGCAAATCTTGTCAGGGACAAAATGGT
>DAOUWY010000218.1 GCA_030666885.1 Methanosarcinales archaeon | reverse complement strand
GTTCTCGTACTCGGACAGCTGGCATTTTCCAGCCACTGCATCTGCTGCTGTCTCACCTGCGATCTTCCCGCCAACCATTGCAGTAGGTATGCCGCCGCCATTGGTGGCTATCAGGTGTCCGGCTGCATCCCCGCAGATGATAATATTACCTTCAACCGTCCTGGGTGGTGCACCTCCAACAGGTACGATGCCGCTGATCACTGCCGTTATACTGCTGCCTTCCAGCATGGGCGCAGCTCTCGGGTGCTCGTACATGAACCGGTGCAGGTAATTCTGCGCCGAAACACCGGGCTCGCATAACGGACGTCTGACACCCACACCTATATTGGCAGCATCGCCGCCCTCGCTGATGATCCAGGCATACCCGCCTGGTGCATAGTCACGCCCGAAGTACATTTCCACTGCATCCCTGTCAATATCCACACAGGTAAGTTCGTACTCCAGTGACACTGCCCGGGCCATATTATCGCTGCGATCGATAAGCCCGGCAGTCTTCGCAACCATTGAAGTGGGGCCGTCCGCACCGATTATGACCTTAGCCCGGATGTTAAACTCACCCATTACTCCTCTGATTGATACATAATCTGCTTCAATAGAATCGGCACGTGTGCTCACCATCAGTTTTGCCCCTGCCTTTGCAGCTTCCCTGGCGAGGTGCTTATCGAACCTTGACCGATCCAGTACATGCGCCTCAACTCCGAACTCTTTTGGTTCCAGGTTCGGGGACAGGAACCTATGGATACTGGTGGTGGTATGGACACAGCTTGATGGGATATCCTTTAAGGTCGATGGAAGTTCGGCGCCAGGCAAAAGCTCCCTGAGTTCCCCATAATCAGGCAGGAACCCGCCGCACTGGATGGGAGAGCCGAGGTCTTTCTTTTTGTCGATGAGCAGTACACTGGCACCGGAGCGGGCCGCATACATGGCAGCAGTGGAGCCTGCGGGTCCGGCACCGATTACTATTATGTCATAGGATTCTTCCGGGGTCATGGTGGTTGTCTCGTATCTGTTAACTGAATGGCGGTTACCAATTCATGAGTTAGAATAGAGAAAATAGACTTAAACATGACTATTATATCTGACAATAACATTATGTCTAACAATAGCCAGTTAACCCATATTCAAAATAAGTCTAATATAACAGACTTATAATAGCATAATTAGTCTATTAAATGATAGTTATTTTTGTATTTTATATCTATTATATCAGATATATTTATAATAAATAACTACACCATATTAGATATATTTATAACAAACAACTCAATTATACAAGATATCTTTTTGACAAAAAACTATAGTATATACGACATATTTATCATAAATAACTCCATCATATTAGAGTAATGGTCGAACTTGATATAAAACCAGTACTGGAATCATCCAATCCATGGTGGCAGCCCGGCAGTTCATTTGCCCCCCTACTATTTGAAAAACAAATAGTCAATGAAATAATATCCCACCTCGAAAGCCCATTTGCTCTCATCCTGATAGGGCCCCGGCAATCAGGAAAGACTACAATTTTCCATCAGATCATCAAGGACCTTTTAACACGGGTAAAAGACCCGAGATGTATAGTATATGCACCTCTGGACCGTATGAAATACGCAAGCTTAAAAGATATAATCAAAGTACACCGGGAGCTTACGGCTGCAGAAGGCAAATGTTATTATTTTTTTGATGAAGTCCATTATGACTATGACTGGGCTGTTAATTTAAAAACACTCATAGACACCCAGACAGGTGATAAATATCTGGCCACAGGTTCGTCCTCAACCCTTCTATTGAAAGATTCTGCCGAATCAGGTGTGGGCAGGTTTGAATTCAAGTCGATATCACCCTTCTCTTTCAGGGAATTCATTTTGAAAAATGGAGTTCAGGCCAGTGAAATAGACAGACTTTCCATTCAACATGATCTAAATGAAATGAAAAACATTATTCAATCATGGGATGAAGCCAGACTCCTGGCATTAAAGCGGACCATTGAACCTTTCCTGCAAAAATACTTACTTTTCGGAGGTTTTCCCGCACAGTTTGCTTACGAATACGATATCATGCAGTGGCAGAACTATTTAAGGTTGAATTATGTCAGCCTTACCCTGTATAAGGATATACTTTCCAGATATGAAGTCAGGGACCCTTCCATACTTGAAGACCTGCTTTTTTTAATCGCAGAAAAGACCACACTTCCTTTAAGTTATGCCTCGTTAGGTAAGATATTCAATATCAGGATTGAGACCGTGCGCCAGTACCTTCATTACCTGGAAGCTGCAGGGCTCATAATAATATGTAATTATTATACAAAAAACATTTCAAAACGTGCGCGCAGGAATAAAAAATTCTACACTATTGACCCCGGGTTCACTGCAGCTTTGAACCATACAACCATACTAACCGACCAGGATATATTAAAAAATATAGAAACCGTTGTGGCCGCACACCTGGTCAATTACCTTAGAGCTTCTACCGGATTATTAAACCCGAGGATATCTTACTGGAAAGAAAAATACGAAGTGGACTTTGTGATAGGTCCGGGAAGATCACCAATTCCTGTTGAAGTAAAATTCGCCAACACGATCCGCAAGGACGACTTTCCCGGCCTGGTATCGTTTATGGAAAATCAACAAATACATTCCGGGATTGTCATCACTAAAGATAAGGCAGATGTGTGGGATGTTAAAGGTATGGAAATCTTACTTATCCCGGCATGGCTGGTATTGTGCAGCTTATAGGTTATGCCCCCCTATATGTTAAAATAGTGAAAATAATATTTTAGATCAGACACATAACTAAAGATGGTGATAACACTGAAAACTGAAGAAGAAGAAGTATTCGAATACAGCGTGATAAAACCAACATCATTTTATTCGTGTGAACATGAGAAAACAAAACTAAACTGGTTCTGTTTTGAGATAGCTGTTGGTTTATTTGACGAGCTTAAGAAGGATCTTGGAAGGCGACTAAAGAAACATAAAATCGATGACGAAGGCATTGCTGAGTTTTCAATCTATATCTCAAAGACGATGAAGGATATTCTCCTACAAAAACTAGCTGGTAAAATCGACACTGTATACATTTCATATGAAATGGTTGAATTGTATTTTCCAACTTTTAATGATAGACTAGTCAATAAAATTCTTGATGTGGTTCATAAAGTGTGGGATGAACAACTTGAGTTTTGTGGAATATGTCCGACACGTTGCATAAGTGAAAAGGATGCATATTGTATCATGTTCGATGACGAGGATTATTGTCTGTGAGGGGGCAAGCAATTGCAACAAACGACAGTCAATTCAAATAACAAAGTGTATCTGGCTATGTGAAGTTGTGCGAAGCGGCCTGGTGTAAAGATATTTTAGATGTTGCTACCACTTCACGAAGTGTGCACTGCCCACCGAACCCGTAAAGCCGCCTAAACAGTTCGCTTTTCGCACCCTACTTCTGTTCAGCTATTGCTCGCTGCACAAGCCCACCGCCCCTTCAATCTTTTACTGTAAGCAAGAAGCAACGCTGACTCCCCAGCTGAACATAGCGACAGACGGCCCGCGGGTGCTCTGCGATGCGGGCGGCGGCCTCGGGTGGTGGTGGGTGCTGCCGGTAGTGGCAATGGCTGTTAAAATATAATATAATACTATACCACAAAGCACGCAAAGACGCGAAGTCAATGCAACAACGTCTTTGCGGCCCTTGCAGTGAGTGCCTCATATACCAACACAACACCAATCCTGCATTCACCTAGCCTCCTCCAGTGCTTGTGCCTGCGCCTACTGTCCCCTCCATAGGCTGTCCACTAATTTAAAATCCGAAGAAAAAGAAAATGGATTAGGGCTTTAAATCGAAAAGGAAGCAAGAGAATTTTTACTGACAGTTATTGTTTGACAGCTTGTCTATATGTTATGCTCCCCGACTCTGCACAGCTCCCATGAACCTTTCCTTGATCTCAATCGGGCTTAACGGAATTTCTCCCACTGGCTCATTCACCGGCCTGACCTCCATATCTATAAATCCGGGCCCGTTTTCACCCTTAAATTTGTTATATGCAGCCACAAGTTCTTCCCCGGTATGTGCCTTGGCAGTGTACTGCAGCCCGTGACCCCTTGCCATTAGTTCCAGGTCGAT
>DAOUWY010000067.1 GCA_030666885.1 Methanosarcinales archaeon | reverse complement strand
GGGGCTTCTGCCGGCATGCCTGTAATGGAAGGCAAGTCCATTTTGTTCAAAAACCTGGGTGGTATCGATGCATTTCCAATATGCCTGGATACAAAAGATACCGAAGAGATCATAAAAACCGTAAAGCACATAGCGCCAACCTTTGGCGGCATCAACCTGGAGGATATTAGTGCACCCCGTTGTTTCGAGATCGAAGAGAGGCTGCGGCAGGAACTGGATATACCAGTGTTCCATGACGACCAGCACGGCACTGCGGTTGTGGTCTATGCCGGACTGGTCAATGCACTGAAAATAGTTGGTAAGGATATCAGTAATACCAGGGTAGTAATTAATGGAGCCGGTGCGGCAGGTGCTGCAATTGCGCTTATGCTTATAAGAGCAGGTGTACGTGACCTGGTGATATGTGACAGCCGGGGCATACTCGGCCAGTCACGCAGGGAAGGTATGAACTCCATGAAATTCATGCTGGCTGGCCTGACCAATATCAGGGGGTTGATGGGTGGACTTGAAATAGCTATGCAAGGAGCCGACGTGTTCATCGGTGTATCTGTGGGTGGAATTGTTTCTAAAGATATGGTGCGAAGTATGGCCTCTGATCCCATTGTATTCGCCATGGCAAACCCGGTTCCTGAGATCATGCCAGAGGATGCTAAGGATGCCGGTGCCAGGGTGGTGGCAACTGGGCGTTCTGATTATCCCAACCAGGTGAACAACGTGCTTGGGTTCCCAGGCATCTTCAGGGGTGCGCTGGATACAAGGGCCACAGATATCAATATCGATATGAAGATGGCTGCTGCCAGGGCACTGGCAGGTATCATTGAAGATGAAAAACTGGATGATAAGCACATCCTGCCCGGACCGCTTGATAAACGAGTAGTACCTGTTATTGCAGCGGCAGTGGCTGAGGCATCAGTACTTAGCGGGGCTGCAAGAGTTACACCACATCCCGACGAAGTGGCCAGGCATGCCAGGGAGATGGTGCAGCACAGTAAATTGCACAACAAATAAGTTGATTCAATATCCGGCAGTACAAGGCTGTTTTTGTTGATGGAAGCAGATAAACATCAGCAGCAACAGTAGCATCAAAACCTATAAACTTTATGGACTATATAGAATATAAAAAATTCGGATAATAATATTTTCGATAAGGAGGATTCAATTTGACAAAAATTACAGTCGTAGGTGCCGGGTTCGTAGGTGCCACAACAGTCCAGCGTATCACAGAGAAAGAACTGGGCGATGTAGTGATGACAGACATTATCGAGGGCATGCCCCAGGGTAAGGCACTGGACCTTATGGAATCAGCACCAATTGTTGGTTTTGATGTGAATGTTGTCGGGACAAACGATTATAAGGACATGCAGGATTCCGACATTGTTGTAATAACAGCCGGTATTGCCAGAAAGCCGGGAATGAGCAGGGACGACCTGGTAAAGATTAACACTAATATAGTAAGTGAGGTCAGCGAAAAAATCAAGGAATATGCACCTGACTCCATTGTTATTGTAGTTACTAATCCTCTTGATATAATGACCTATGTAGCGCATAAGAAAACCGGTTTCCACCCAGGGAGAGTGATCGGCATGAGCGGGGTACTGGACTCTGCGAGGTTTGCCACCTTTGTGGCTATGGAACTGGGGTGTTCAGTCAGGGATGTTGATGCCATGGTACTTGGCGGACACGGGGATTTAATGGTACCGCTGCCCAGGCACACTACAGTGTCAGGTATACCCATCACTGAACTTATGGACGAAGCTGCCATTGGCAGGCTGGTGCAGCGTACCATCAACGGTGGTGCCGAGATAGTAGAACTGCTAAAGACCGGCAGTGCATTCTATGCGCCCTCGGCAGCCATCACTTTAATGGTGGAATCCATTGTGCGGGACCAGAAACGCATCCTCCCCGCCGCAGCCTATATGTACGGGCAGTACGGCCATGAGGATATATACCTGGGCGTGCCTGTGAAACTGGGCCGGATGGGCGTGGAAGCGGTAATCGAATTAGACCTTACTGAACCTGAACAGGAGATGCTTGCCCACTCGGCAGAGGCTTTGAAAGAAGCTATTTCAACACTGGACTTATGAATGCATTGAAAAGCCAGCTAGTGTCAGATGCTGTAGAAGAAATTATCAGGCAGGCACAGACCAGACTGCCTCCTGATGTAGTAGCGGCTCTGATGGGTGCAAGGGATGCAGAAAACGACAAAACGGCCTCGTCCCAGTTCGATGCCATCCTGGAGAATATATCTATTGCAGATGACAGGGTCATTCCAATGTGCCAGGATACGGGAATACTGGTATTCTTTGTGGAAATTGGCAGGGACGCCCGCATTGTTTTTGACCTGGACCGGGCCATCCGAGAGGGTGTGAAGCAGGCGACTAACAGCGTGCCCTTGCGTCCCAATGCAGTGGAGCCCCTGACCAGGCTAAACTCAGGTGACAATACCGGAGATGGCCTGCCTGATATTAATTATTCCTTTAAGGACGGCAAAGCTATCACAATCACAGTGGCCCCGAAAGGTGCGGGCTCAGAGAATATGAGTGCCTTTACGATGTTGAAGCCTTCACAGGTGGGTAGTGTCAAAGACTTTGTGGTCGGGGCTGTGCAAAAGGCGGGAGGTATGCCATGCCCGCCCATCATAGTGGGTGTGGGCATTGGCGGCAGTTTCGATAAGTCTGCAAGGCTGGCAAAGCGATCGTTACTGCGTAACCTGGGAGATATGGATGAGTATGAACTGGAGATACTGGAAGCCATTAATTCACTTGGTATCGGTCCCATGGGACTGGGTGGCAGGACTACTGCACTGGCTGTGCATGTGGAGAAAGCTCACTGCCATACAGCATCGCTGCCTGTGTCTGTGAATATCCAGTGCTGGGCCAACCGGCATGCATCAGTGACCCTGGATGCAGGACATGACCTGACGCACCTGGATGAACAGTACAGGACCATGCATCACCTGGCCGAAAAGCACATGAACAAGGACCACCTGGCCAGGCAGAACATAACCAAGCACAACCTGACTGAACAGCATATGGCAGGGCAGGATGTGCCCCACCACCTGACTATTCCCCTTGGCCGGGATGATATTATGGATTTGCAGGCAGGGGACATAGTTTACCTGTCAGGCACTATCTATACGGCAAGGGATGAAGCACACTTGCGGATACTGGAACTGACAGACGAGGGTAAGCCGCTGCCATTTGACCTGGAAGGTGCTGCCCTTTATCACTGCGGGCCGCTGATGCAGAAGGACAACGGCGGATGGAGGACAGTTGCAGCAGGACCCACTACCAGTGCCAGGATGACTGACATGACGCCCCAGGTGCTTGGTAATTATAATGTCAGGGCCATCATTGGTAAGGGTGGCATGAAAGACATTGCACCGGTCCTGAAGGATAGGTGCGTGTACCTGGCATATACGGGTGGGTGTGCGGCCCTGGCTGTGGATATGATAAAGGATGTCAGGGATGTGCACTGGCTGGATTTAGGGATGCCAGAGGCTGTGTGGGTGCTGGAGGTCGAGAATTTCGGGCCGTTGATCGTGGGAGTGGATGTAAAGGGCAGGGACCTCTATGAAGAGGTACTTGGTTTGGCTTTGTAAAATGGAGCGGTTCATGATGGATGGCCTTTCCATCTAAGCAAATTGGTATACCAATAGTACTACTATACTAGCCCAACAATACCAACAACACTATACCAGCCGGTCAATGGAGACCATATCACCCACGTCCATCAGACTGGACATTGCATGGGTATCGATCCTGAATCCCTGCTCCTGGGCCACTGCCATGGGATTGGTGCCACCAGCAACCACAACCCCGAAATGGTCCCGTTCAACACTCACTCCAAGAACATCGGTATTGGGTTCTCCCACTTCCAGGATACCACTTAAACCCACCGAAGCCATATCATCCAGTGTTTCTTCCACCCTGTCCCTGGCATTCATAGTAATTTCCCTGAGGTTGGCCAGTATCTTACCCGAACCGGTTGTAAGCATATCACTCACCGAAGTCAGGGATTGGGACATCAGTATCTCCAGGGGATCGATAGTAGTGCTGTCATACCTGACCAGGTCTGTGAAACGCACAGGATTCCCGTCCCTTACTTCCACCAAACCACCAAATCGTGGTTTTACTGGAATACCGTGTTTTAAAAGTATACCGTCCACCGTAATACTGCAAACTGTTGCGATGCCGCACTTACCGTCGGGGATGATAAAATCATTCACTGACTCGCCTGGTGACAGTATCTTTGCCAGCGGACTGACTGTCAGACCACTAAGCATCACATCACGGAAAATGGGCAGGATATTATCCACATCATCACGATCTATTAAGGATATGTTGGTCACAATCCTGCCAGAACCGGACAATGGGTCGAACGTGACACCATATATCAGGTCCTCGATATTTGAAAGTGTAAATACGATCTGCCCCCCATTCATCTTTCTTAATGTTTTTACTGCCATAACTCACACCATATGGTTTGATCACATAATTGATATGGTCTGGAATAATGTTTGTAACGTATTAAAAGGATGCCTATCACTCACTTTCCGCATGTCTCTCATCAAACTTAATATTTTTGTATCCACTTCAAAAAGCAGTCAGTTACCCTTAGATTTGAAGTCGATACAATAATTCTATATTACTATAACCTTTCCACAAGATACTTTATCGTTCCATATTTTAACATACTCCGATGGGTCTGCAGTAGGGAACGTATCTATCAGGCAAACATCACAATCCTCCACCACATCAACAAGCCGCCTGATATCAGCGAAATAAACCTCTGCCGTGGTGTCACTGCCCCGGCTTGCCCTTGCCACAAGTACCGGTTCATCCCCGATAAGTGGTATACCGCCAGTAGGGATCAAACGTTCAACTTCCACATCCAGCAGCCCTTTATTAACTTCAAGGTTCAGCATCACATTTTCAATAGCCGGGCGCCAGGCATCGTTCAGTATCACTTTATTAGCACCCATAAGCATTGCCATCAGACCCAGAGTACCAGGACCGCACATACCATCCACTACCACCCTGCCAGCCAGGCCCCCCTCCAAGTCCAGCTTACCAAGCACATTCATTTTGTATCCGCTTTCCCTCGGGAACTCGATATGGATCCTGCTCTGGTTCTTATAGATCACCAGTTCTCCCAGTGTGCTCTGTACCATATCGCACCTCATATCACAGCCTGCCAGCAATGTATATTCATGGGGCCGGGAATCAGGATCAAGTATCCCCACGCTTTTGGCCTGGTCACCCACCCTAAGTACAACCCCCTTGACCTCGGGCACCCTGTCCACAATATCTTCAGCAGTATCCGGGCGCACATTATCTGCTATAAGTACCAAAGCACCCTGACCCAGTCTGGGCGGATACATAATGGGAAAGCCGCAGGAGATCAGCGGGGTCCCGACCAGTGCCAGTCCTGCCTCCTCCTCCCGATCCCCGTGTTCAAGCATAACAGCCAGTACATGAGCCATCACCACATCCAGGGGACGGCGCCTGCATGAGCTGCACAACAACGTATTTTCATCAACAGTTTCCCCGTGCAGCAAAGCCGCCAGTGGAACCTGCTTGTCCCATCCGGGTTCAGGTGGACATCCCGGACAGGCCATATACATCTGGTAAATCGAATCAAGCACATCTTCAGCTGGCATTATACAGTCAGAACCGCCGCAGGTGGGACACATTATCATAGTATCAACCTTTGGTTGCAGGTAATTAAACCTTATCCCCGAACTGCTGGAATCCCCTGGGCTCCACATCCCCAATGTACCCGTCATGCTCAATAGTTATCCCGCTGGCGGTAACTTCACCTATCACTGTAAATTGGGCAACCTTCCCTGCCGTTTCCAGGCACTCGGTATTGAGGGTGAATAATAACTCAAAATCGCCACCGGTGTATAGACTCCATTCAAAAACCTTATCCTCAGCTACATTATCCTCAATGACTTTATCCCCAACAGAAGCCATATCACGCACAGACCTGTGCACCGGTATCTCACTTGCCCTGATATGGAATCCCACACCGCTGGCAGCGGCAAGGTCGTACAGGGACAGTGCCAGCCCATCGCTGATATCCATCATAGAGGTCAGGCAGCCCGAACCCGCCAATGCCATACCTTCTGCTATCCTGGGCACAGGCATGTAGAATTTTTCCAGTACTTCCGGGTCACCATCCATTCCCTGCCGCAATGCCTCAAGTGCGGCCCCGGCAGTGCCCATCTCACCAGTCACGCAGACCAGATCACCGGGCATGGTGCCCTTTCTAGTAACCAGTTGTTCTGCATCCACCACTCCCAGCGCAGACCCCACTATGGTAAGTTCATCGTGCCGGTCAACGTCCCCACCAATAATTTTTGTACCATACCTCCGGGCACAGGCACTCATCCCACTCACCAGTTCCTTAACAAAATCCACTTCCATATCCAATGGCAGTCCCAGTGCTGCCATAATTCCTACCGGCCTGGCCCCCATGGCTGCAATGTCACTCAGGTTTACTGCAATGCTCATCCATCCCATCTGGTATGGCGTCATGCCTGATGGAAAATCAGCCTTCCTGTGGAGCATATCAGTTGTAGCTACCAGGAGTCCGGACCCACCCATATCAATGACTGCACAGTCATCATTTCCCGGTCCTACTACCAGACGGCATATCGACCCGATTTCAGATTCGGCTTCAAGTAAATCAGTGATAAGTGAAATGATTTTCCGTTCACTGAATTTATTTATTGTAGTCATAATAATACATTATATTAGAGAATACCTCGAAATATTTGGAATATCTTGAAGTATCTTATTATTAATAATTGTATAAAATTTTTTAGTGGAGGGGCATATAACAATTGGGAAAAATGATATCTAAAAAATCAGAGAGTTTTTATTATTTTCCGGGACGATTCGAAAAACCGCAGAGAGCGCAGAGGAACACAGAGAAAAACAACGTACCTCTGCGAAACTTTGCGTCCTCTGCGTTTAATCTTTTTTTTTTGGCATGGTCCATTTATCCGGAATTAATTAAAAAGTCACTGTTTTCAATGGGTATGATTATAATTTAACATTCACTAAAAACGGTATGATCGTCCTGAAGAATATTGACAAGAATGCGCTGTTCCCTGTCACGATGGAACCTGACACTAATACCTACTCTGCGACAGCCCGGATCGAAGATGTATTTAAAAAGATCAACAAATTGACCTGATCTTTTCTAAAGTTCCTCCAATTGCTCCAAAGCTTCAACAATATCCTCGGCCTTGACCGTGGTTCTCTTGGCATGGATTGCCAGCCTGTTGGCCCTGGTTGCTATTTCAATGCCATATTCTTCCAGGTGTTTTCCCAGTTCTTCACTAGCTGTGGCACTGACCCTGTTTGCACCTGCTGCCCTTATTACGCGTTCAACTGCTGCTGTTGGTAAGAGTTTATCTTTCATATTGTAGTGTCTCCTTAAATATAATATTAAACCATGGGTAAAATATGATTATACCATATAGATACGCCTATTTAAAAATTATGTTTTGATTTTCCAGACAAACTAATCAAAATACCTTAAATTTAGCTTTATATCACTGTACCGACTATAAAAGCGATTAAAGCTACGAACATGGCCATCTTTAGCAATTTTGAAGCTTTTTCTGCATTGTCCCTCAGTAGAATCTCGTTAATCGAAACCAAAAATAGTATATCTGCTACAAAGATCACAGCTATATAAGATGCACCGAATGCATCGTTTACATTATAGATCAAGGGCAATGGGCTCAATACAATTCCTGTTATTCCCAGTACAGCAGCCAGACGTGAAGCTTTCATCTTACCTATAACAATGGGAAGTGTCCGGGCTCCTGCCCTGCTGTCCCCTTCAATATCCTGTATATCCTTCACGATCTCCCTGGCCAAAGTAGCCAGGACTGCAAGCAGGAACAGTATCATTGTCGACTGGATGCCTGTACCGTTAAATATTTCCAGTGCACTCCCGAACAGGAAAGTAGAACCTGTGAGGTATCCCACGATAATATTGCCTGCCAGTGCCATGCGCTTTAAGGTACTGGCATAAAGGAACAACAGTAAAGAATTGAATCCGGCCAGTAACAGGCACACAGGTCCCAGCCAGTATGACAGTACGACACCGGTCCCGAAAAGGAGCACTGAAAAGTACAATGCTGTCTTCCTGTTCACCCTGCC
>DAOUWY010000125.1 GCA_030666885.1 Methanosarcinales archaeon | reverse complement strand
CAGAAGATTGGCGATAGCCACCTTGATAATGCTTGGGGCTTCGTTACTTTCTTTTTCCCTCATCCACCTCGCGCCAGGCAATCCTGCTGAGGTTATAATCCGGGCAGAGATGGGAGAAGACCCCAGTCTTGCGGAAATCGATTTCTTCTTTCAAAAACATGATTTGAATGACCCGTTTCTTGCCCAATGTGTGCAATGGATGTACATGATTACACACGGCGACCTTGGAACTTCGTTCAGGACTGAAGAGCCGGTTCTGGTGGAATTTTTTGATAGGTTTCCAGCAACCTTAGAGCTGGCAGTAGCCGCGATGGCAATAGCGATACTAATATCAATTCCATTTGGAATCTTCTCGGCTATGAAACAAAACTCTATTTTGGATCACGGTAGCAGGCTTGTAGCACTGTGGGGTGTATCTATGCCTAATTTCTGGCTGGGTTTAATTTTAATTTTATTTTTCTCTGTCAAACTGGATTGGTTTCCATGTTTTGGGTACGGGGGCATAGAACACCTGATACTACCAGCTATCACACTTGGGACCGGCATGACAGCCACTCTCATGCGATTGATGCGTGCAAGCATGCTTGAGGTTTTGCGCCAGGACTATATCAGAACAGCAAGAGCCAAGGGTTTGAAAGAAAGGATTGTGCTATGGAAGCACGGTTTTAAAAATGCGCTGATTCCGGTAGTAACGGTTATGGGCATGCAGGTTGGTCATTTATTGGCTGGTGTTGTAATAATCGAGACAATATTTGCATGGCCAGGGGTAGGTAAATTTCTGGTTGATGGGATATACGCCAGAGACTATCCTGTAATTCAGGGCTTTGTTTTAATCATTGCATTGTTCTTTGTTCTATCAAATCTGGCGGTAGATATTTTATACACATATCTGGATCCGAGAATTAGATACGATGCAGAAAAGGCGTGAAATTATGTCGATTGTTCAACAACTTAAAGAGGATAAACTGGCAGTGACCGGAGCAATAATTATCCTTTCTCTTATGATTATTGCAATACTTGCTCCGCATATAACCCCATACGATCCGGTAGAACTGGATCTGGAGAATCGCTTAACATCTCCGGATAGGAATCATCTGATGGGGACAGATAACCTTGGGCGGGATGTTCTAAGCAGGATTATCTGCGGGGCACGAGTCTCGCTTGGTATGGCAACAGTTGTTGTTGTGATTGTCATGCTCTTGGGGTTAGCGATGGGAACCACTGCCGGATACTTTGGTGGCGTGATCGATGGAATAATAATGCGGCTGGTTGATGTTTTACTGGCATTTCCGAATATAATCCTGGCGTTGGTTATTGCAGGTATTCTTGGTCCGTCCCTAACCAATGTTATGATTGCTCTGGGTGCAATATGGTGGGTGAGTTACGCCAGAATAATTCGTGGTTCGGTTCTGTCTGTAAAAGAAAAGGAGTTTGTGGAGGCTGCAAGAGCAATGGGCTGCACTGACACATATATCGCTATTCGCCATATACTGCCAAACGTATTATCGCCAGTAATCGTTCTTGCAACTCTTGATATGGGGCACATCATACTCTCGATTGCAGCACTGAGTTTTCTTGGGTTGGGTGCACAGCCACCGATACCTGAGTGGGGCACAATGCTCAATGAAGGAAGACCGTTTATGGAGACCGCTCCGCATCTGATGATTTTTCCAGGATTGATGATAATGCTTGCGGTATTGGCCTTTAATTTCGTAGGGGATGGGCTACGGGATGCGCTGGACCCAAGGATGAAGGAGGGGACAATAAAATGACATTGCTAAGTATACAAAACCTAAAAGCCCATTTCCATACAGAAGATGGTGCAGTAAGAGCAGTAAATGGTGTTGACTTAGATATTGAAGAAGGTGAAAAGCTGGGTTTGATCGGAGAGACCGGATGCGGCAAGACTGTACTGGGTCTTGCAATCCTGCGCCTGCTTTCTGAGAACACTACAGTTGAAGGTAGAATCCTCTACAAGGGACAGGATCTTTTAACAATGAGTGATCACGAGATCCGGAAGATCAGGGGAAAAGAGGTTGCCATGATCTTTCAAAATCCGCTGTCTTCGATGAACCCGGTTCTTACGGTGGGGACGCAGGTCGCCGAACCTGTAGAATTGCACCAGCACCTGAAAAAGCAAGATGCAATGCAAAAGGTCATAGGGATGTTAAAATCTGTAAAAATACCATTGCCCCAAGAACGGGTTAAGGAATACCCTCATGAGTTCAGCGGCGGGATGAGGCAAAGAGCAATGATCGCAATGGGACTTATCTGCATACCGTCGCTTATCATCGCAGATGAGCCGACCACCGGGCTGGATGTCACGATACAGGCGCAGATAATAGAATTAATGAAAGAAGTATTAAGAGATTCCGGGACTTCTATGCTGCTTATCACTCACGATCTCGCTGTAGCAGCCGAGCTATGTGATAATATTGCTGTGATGTATCCTGGTGAGATTGTAGAATATGCCAGTGTCAGGGATCTATTCAAATATCCCAAACACCCTTATACACGGGGTTTTCTCAATTCTCTTCCTGCCAGGGGATTAAAACAGATGGTAGGTACCAGCCCGAGTCTGATAAATCTCCCCGCCGGATGCAAGTTCCATCCGAGATGTACATTTGCAACCGAGAGATGTAGGAAAGAGAGGCCTGAACTGATAAAAGTTGGAAAAAAGCATTATGTGAGGTGTTTTTTATATGATTGAAGTGAGTGGTTTAAAAAAATATTTTTCAACCGGGTTATTTGGAAAAAAGTACATAAGAGCCGTGGATGGTGTGGACTTTGAGATTGAAAAAGGGGAGTCTCTCGGTCTGGTCGGCGAGAGCGGATGCGGAAAAACGACTGTTGGGAGGTTGATCCTGCGGCTTGTTGAGCCTACTGAGGGGAAGGTGATCATTGATGATACTAATTTATTTGAACTTAGCAAAAAAGATATGAGAAAACTGCGGCATAAGATGCAGATCATATTCCAGAACCCTGATGCATCTCTCAATCCGAGAATGCGGATTGGGGACTGCATCGCAGAGCCTCTGAAACTGTATAAGATCGTAAGTAAGGAAAGAATGAATGATAAGATCATGGAACTGATAGAAACAGTCGGGTTAAACCCCGAACATGTAAATCGATATCCTCATGAGCTCAGTGGAGGACAGAACCAGCGCGCTGTGATTGCAAGGATCCTGGCAATAAATCCTGTGTTTATCATTGCTGACGAGCCAACTTCGGCGCTGGATGTGAATGTCCAGGCGCAAATACTTCATATATTAAGAGATGTGAAAGATAAATTCGGCCTGACATGTCTGTTTATCTCTCATGATCTAGAGGTGATAAAGATAATGACTGACCGGGTTGCTGTAATGTATCTCGGGAAACTGGTTGAAATTGGAAAAACAGACAAAATATTTAACGATGCGAAGCATCCATATACAAAAGCATTATTATCTGCCATACCTGTTGCCGACCCTGATGTCAAACGAAAGAGGATCATACTGAAAGGCGATATGCCAAATCCGATGTATCCACCGTCAGGATGCAGGTTTCATACCAGATGCCAGTACAGCGAGAAGATATGCGAGATAGAGGAGCCTTCCCTGATTGGAAATGGTCACAAAGTGGCATGTCATCTGCAATGATAGAAGTTAAGGAGTTAGTGAAAAATTATGGAGAGCATACTGCTGTAGATGGAATTAACTTCAGGGTTCGAAAAGGTGAGATATTTGGATTTTTAGGACCAAATGGAGCAGGCAAGACCACAACACTAAATATACTGGCAGGTCTATCGCTTCCAAGCTCTGGTACAGCAATAATAGCGGGACAGGATGTAACAAAACATCCTATAGGATGCAAGAAGAGGCTCGGTATAGCAACTCAGGATTCAAACTTCGATCACCACCTGAATATCAAGGATAATCTTTTTTATCAGGGGTTGTTGTACGGTCTTTCGCGAAAAGAACTCAAAAGGAGAGTGGAAGATGCGCTTCGGTGGGCCAAACTTGAGAATTACCGAAAGAAACGGTTTCATCAATTATCTGGCGGGATGCAAAGAAGGCTTGTTGTGGCAAGAGCAATGTTATCAGATCCCGAAATCATATTATTGGATGAACCTACAACCGGACTTGACCCGCAATCAAGAAGGCAGGTATGGATGTATATAAAGGATCTGAAAGAGAAAGGAAAGACAGTTCTTCTGACAACGCACTATATGGAAGAAGCAGATATTCTTTGTGACAGGATATCCATTATCGATCATGGCAGGATCATAGCCTGTGGAACACCAGATGAACTCAAAAGGATACTGGACAACGATATTCTTATTGATATAAGTTTAAACCCTGAAGTTATTAGCGAACACATCGAAAAAGATCTAAACAATATGTCTGGTGTTAATTATGTAAAAAGAAGTAACCATGGGATAAAGATCGGAGTGGGCGACGATTCAGTTGTTGAGCAGGTGTTAAACAGTATAATTACAAAAAATAAAATAAATGGCATCAATATTATCCATCCAACTCTTGAGGATGTTTTTCTGCATTTGACTGGACGGGAGATGCGATGAACACAAGGGCAATAAAAACAGTGCTAGCGATCTGGGAGCGCGAAATGTATGAATACATGAACAACCTGCATGTAAATGCTATGCGTCTTGCAGTGGAGCCGCTGTTATTTATTTTTATCTTTGGAATGGGACTTGGCAATCGAGTGGATATGGGCAATGTAAGTTACGTAGAATTTCTGGCACCGGGTATACTGTTTATGGTTGTGACAAACAATAGTTATATGACTATATCAATGAGGCTGATGATTGCACGGGATTGGGATAAAACATTAGTTAATGCGCTCACTGCTCCAGTAAAACCTTTTGAGATTGTGCTTGGCTATATATTCGCAGGGGTAACTCAAGCACTGGCTGCATCTGTTATATTTATTTTATTAATTTACTATTTGTTGGGAATATCTTTTGGTTGTATACCTCTGTTAGTTTTATTTATTGTAGCTACAGCGGCATTTTTCTCATCCCTCGGAGTTGCAATAGCTATGTGGCTGGATAATCCGCATCATCTGATGGTTGTAACATCTCTTGTTGTCATGCCAATGAGCTTTTTTTGCGGGATTTTCATACCGGTTACTGATCTTCCGGAATGGATACAGCCTGTAATAGAGGCTATACCGCTCACAAAGGCTGTGGAGGGGGCACGGGCGATTGCATTAGGCACTGATCCATACCTATTACAAAATTTAATCTATATTCTAATATTTACGTTCGCTGTATTTTTGGTGGGTATACATATTTTTAAGAAAAAGGTAATCACTTAAAATTTAAAACTTCACATACCAACAGAACTCCTCACCGCATCCACGATAGAGTCAGACCTCATATCCTCAAGTTTCAGATGCCTGGCTCCCAGCGCATCCGAGATACGACGTGCAAACCCGAATCTGATAGCTCCGAGTTCTGTATCTATCACAGTAGAGTGTATCCCTTCTGCTTTGATATGGGATGCGATCTCTAATGTCTCTTCCATGGCTGATTCCCCATGCAGGCATACGTTTGCCCTGCCGTCCGAGATCAGGATGAAAAACGGGTATGCATCAGGGTCACGCCTGAGTTCAGACTGTATAACCTCATATCCTTTCATAAGTCCGTGGGGAAGCGGGGTTTTACCGCCTGTTGGCATGTTCTGCAGGTACTTCCTGGCAAGCTCAACACTGGATGTGGGCGGGAGTATTAGTTCGGCGCTGTTGCCCTTGAACGCTATAAGTCCTACACGATCCCGTTTCTGATAAGCATCGATGAGCAGGGACAGGATTGCACCCTTGGCAGCCGACATACGCTGCTGTGCACCCATTGAACCGCTGGCATCAACAACAAACAGGATCGTATTACCTATCTTCTTCTCGCGCACCTTTTCCCTGATATCAGGACGGCGTATGGCAATGGCCATCCCATCCTTTTCCCTGTTAAGCTGGTGTGGGGCTGCCGCCCTGAAAGTAGCATCAAAGGCAATATCTGAGGTCTTCTCATGCGGGATCGTACTTTTCACATACCTGCCTGACCTGGAATCTGTCCGTGTCTTGGTGCGCCGCCCAGAGCCGTTCCGGTCCATTTTGTCATGCCCCGGAGACAGGT
>DAOUWY010000030.1 GCA_030666885.1 Methanosarcinales archaeon | reverse complement strand
GTATGAGTTCCAGTTCATCCAATACTGGGGAATGCCACTGGTATTTTTTTTCAGAAAAATTTATTATGTGCTTATCATCTTTTATGTGGCTTCTTCCCTTCCACCAGGGATTCTGGATCGTGAAGTCTGTCATATCCATCTCATTGGTATTGCAATACCAGCTAATTTATATACAAATTAGTATCATGATACCAAACAGTTATGGGTCTATATATTCTTTGATATAGAATATAATAGCTCTAAGCTGTTTTCTATGGGTAATATAATATCCACGATGCAAAAGAAATAATTCATAAAAGGAATGCATTGAAAATTAAAGTTTCCGTAGATAGCGAAATCTTCAAGACTAGATCGTTAATAAATATCTTCAAAAAGATACTTTAATCATATCTTTCTATACTGGAAAGCGAAGAGCCTATTTAAATTTAGTCAATTGATCTGGGACATACCCCGATGCAGCAAATCTACGTATATATACAGTTCGAATTCTCATAAGTTTAGCGGGAGACTATATTTACTGGAATCTAAATAAATAAGTACAATCAGAACCTTGAATATTTCCAGGTGGAACACATGAAAACGAATGTCATAAGGTCTCTAAACATTGGGAAATCTGTACGTATGGGACGGATTTTTGACCGGGATACACTTCGGACAATAATTATCCCCATGGACCACGGTGTTGGTGCAGGTCCCATAAAAGGATTGAGCGACCTATCAAAAATGGTGAATAAAGTGGCCCAAGGCGGTGCCAATGCTGTACTGGGACACATGGGTTTACCCAAGTACGGCCACCGTGGTTACGGCAGGGATGTGGGACTTATCATACACCTGTCAGCGTCCACTTCACTGGGCCCAGACCCCAACCATAAGGTACTGGTCACCTCAGTGGAAGAGGCAATAAAAGTAGGAGCAGATGCAGTATCAGTACATATTAACGTTGGTGCCGATGATGAAGCAGAGATGTTGAATGGGCTGGGCATGATGGCCGGAAAATGCGATGAATGGGGTATGCCCCTGGTGGCAATGATGTATCCAAGAGGACCAAAGGTTTATTCCGAACATGATGTAGAGTATGTCAAGCATGCGGCACGTGTAGGTGCCGAACTTGGCGCAGATATTGTCAAGACAAATTATACCGGTGACCCGGAAACATTTCGGGAAGTAGTTGACGGATGTCCTGTACCGATTGTTGTAGCCGGAGGGCCCAGGATGGAGACCGAGCATGACCTTTTACAGATGGTATATGATTCTATACACTCAGGCGGGCGGGGTGTGGCAATAGGAAAGAACGTATTCCAGGCAGATGACCCGGTGGCCCTGGTGGGAAAAATATCAAAGGTTGTGCATAACGGATATACGGTTGAAGAGGTCTATGGATAGCATGCCCTCAAGCGATCTTTCGATACAACTTACCGGGCTTGAACTGGAAAACCCGACGATACTGGCGGCAGGTATTCTTGGCACCACTGGTGCCTC
The DNA here is from genome assembly GCA_030666885.1 of Methanosarcinales archaeon. Lineage (GTDB taxonomy): Archaea > Halobacteriota > Methanosarcinia > Methanosarcinales > Methanocomedenaceae > Methanocomedens_A. The sequence goes on along the minus strand of DAOUWY010000030.1, from coordinate 10,493 downwards.
CCTGAAGCGTATGGCCGGGGAAGGTGCGGGCGCTGTGGTCACAAAGTCCATAGGCTCCGACCCAAAGGAAGGCCACACGAACCCTACTATGCTCAAACTGGATTGTGGATTCCTGAATGCAATGGGCCTGCCTAATCCGTCTTTCAGGGATTTCAGGGAAGAACTCTCTATTGCCAGTGAAGGCGGCGTTCCTGTGATCGTCAGCGTTTTCGGGGCACATCCGGATGAGTTTGCAGAAATAATCCTCGGACTTGAAGGTGCCAGTGCCTACGAATTAAATGTGAGCTGTCCCCATGCCAGTGGTTATGGAACTGTAGTTGGTACTGACCCGGTACTGGTGGAAGAGATCACCATGGCTGCCAAACAGACAACCGATGCACCGGTATGGGTCAAGCTCACCCCGAATGTCACAGATATCGTGGAGATAGGTGAGGCTGCGAGCAGGGGTGGGGCCGATGCTGTTGTTGCGATCAATACGGTTCGGGGCATGGCGATAGATATCCATAGCGGGTATCCTATCCTGGGCAACCTGTACGGGGGACTTTCCGGGCCTGCAGTACGTCCGGTAGCTGTAAAATGCGTATATGATCTGTACAAAGCACTGGATATTCCAGTCATAGGTGTGGGAGGTATTAAAAGCTGGCAGGATGCTGTGGAGATGATGATGGCCGGGGCGTCGGCAGTACAGGTGGGCTCTGCTGTTTATGATAATGTTAATATTTTCAGTGAGATTACCAGTGGATTGTCCGCTTACCTGAAGGCCAATGATCATTCTCTGGACGATATAACCGGACTTGCCCACAGGATGGTGGAACAGTGAGACCGGTAAATGCGGTAATAACTAAGATCATCAGGGAGACCCCTACCATTACCACCCTTGTGACCGATATTGAACTGGATGCCGCACCCGGCCAGTTCGTAATGGTATGGGTCCGGGGCCTGGATGAAGTCCCGATGGCCCTGTCACACCCTGGCAGCATCACTGTGCAGAGGGTGGGCGAGGCTACTGAAGCGCTGTCACAGCTGGAAGTGGGCGATAGTATTGGCATCAGGGGGCCGTTCGGTAATGGATTTGAAGTGAAAGGGTACGTGAAAGTGAAAGGAGGAGATGGGAACGGGAATGGGAACGGAGAAGAGGATGGGGATGGGAAAAGTAATAAGATTATGGTCATTGCAGGCGGCGTGGGTGGTGCACCCCTGCTGCCCCTGGCGCAGCAAGCCCGGTCCGGTGGCCTGGATGTTACTACCCTGATAGGGGCCAGGACAGCGGATGAACTGCTTTTCGAAAAACATTTTTCAAATTGTGGTGCGGTCAGTATAGCTACTGACGATGGAAGTAAAGGTCATCACGGGTTTATAACAGGAGCAATGGACATGTTCAACCTGGCCGGGTTTGACCAGTTCTATATCTGCGGTCCGGAGTCGATGATGAAAAGCGTGCTGGATATTCTCCAGGCAGCAGGGCTTGAGGCAATGGCACAATTAAGTCTTCACAGATATTTCAAGTGTGGAATAGGTGTATGCGGCGCATGTACCATTGATCCATCGGGTCTGCGGGTTTGCAGGGACGGTCCGGTGTTAAGTGGTGATCTGCTTATAAAAAGTGAATTGGGAAAGTACCACAGGGATGCCACAGGAAAAAAGATAATGTTTTAGAAAAAATAACCAAGATTTTACACTTAGTTCTCCCCCCATCATGCAGAATAAATGTTGGAATTTTGGATTTTACACAATATTCACGCATCTATTAACCATATACTGTTTATCCTAACCACGTTAGTGTTCATACCAGCAAATACAGCTTCAACAAATGTCACAAACACAGGCACTTCCTCTTCTCCCAAAATCGTCCCCTCTATATGGGTATAAAGTTCACTTACATTAACAACCTTATCAGAAAAAGTTTCACCTTGTTTGGATAATGAAAACTGTGCATTATTACCCTTAACATCAATTTCTTCTGCTCTCAATGTAATACCCCCCTCAAGAATGATTGATTCCCCTTCATGAAGTTCATATTCATCATCAACTCCTTCATTAACAAGCAGGTCTACCAATGCATCAGAATTATCATTCAAGGCAACCTGGCTTCCAACCATAGCATAGAACCTCCCACCAGAAATCTCACCTTGTGTCTCGCAATTTTTCGTACCATTATCACACAATCCTTTCTCCACGATCAAACCTTCAGGTATATTATACTCAACATATCTGATGCGACTCAGCCAGAACCACATCTCAAAGTCACCACCACGTCTACCGTTTCCGCTGGAGAGATCCAGATTAGTTTCGGTTTCACCTACTTGTACACCAAAAGCTTCGCCATCCAGATATAAGTAAGGATCGTTTTTTGTCCGGATGAAATTGCCCTTGAGTGTCAGATGAGCGAGGATGCGGGCACCACTTTTTAATCCAGGCATGTTCTGGAACAATTTATTTTTCAACCAGGATTTTGTATCATCATCTGGATTCCAGTAGATCCTTTCATTATTCGATTTTAGATCAGCCGCCAGGATAATTGGTTGGAATCCAATCACAGTCTCATTACCCCACAGACTCACATCTGCACTGTTAATTGGATATGGCATATCGAGAGTAATAAAACACGTTGGCTTCCCCTTTATTGTATCCTGATCGATTGGTTGATCGCATAAGACTTTTATTCCACTGGCCAGATCATCAATTGAAATACTGGAATCGTTAGCAAGTTGTTTACCTGTGCTGTTTAAATAGATCTCCCTGATATGTATTGATTCCTCTAGTTCCTTATACTTGCACAGTTCATCGATCGCATCCTGTACTGTGTTAATTCCTAATTCATTAAGCTCAGGGCACAATTTATGATCATAATATACTTTTTTGGCAATACTGACATTAGCCTGGAAATAAATTGTAGGATGAATTCTAATACTTTCTCCTTCATCGTCTAACAGCACTGCATCCAGAAGGCTTGCTTCGACTCCAATGCTGGTTATGTTTTCACTATATTTATTATCAAGTTGGAGACGGATCCCGGCAAGGCCATCATCATCGGTTATGATTGTCAATTTATCAGTAGATGCTATTTTAGTATTGGGTTGAAGGATACCACTTCCTTCAATTATGGAAAATTGAACACGGGCATCCTTTACCGGATGCTGTCCAGCAGATACCCTGACCTGCAGTGGTGCAGGCAATTCTTCTCCTGGCATCGCTTCCTGGCCATCGCCTCCAACATATGACAATGTGATCATTTCCGTCATATTTGGAAAAAGCCGGCGGCAGTCCTTGATTTTTCCCCAATTTTCACCATCATAATTAAATATTGCAAGAGGACAATACTGGTGCTCAATACCAAAACGCTGGTGCCAGCCTCCGTTCTCTGGGGACCATTCAATATCACCATCAGCAGTGCGTGCAGGAATCAACCAGAAATCTCCACTTTTATAATTGCCATCTTCATCAAACTGTACCCCCAGCCCATGCTCCAGCTCAATCCACTTGTTAATCTCTCCCGATTCGGTCTGATCCCACCGGCGCACTTTTGGGTTATATTTTTCAGGATAGTTGTCAGAGTTTACCATATCTCCTATTATAGCATCCGGATCGTCTGGATCGAATTTGAGCTCAACGCCGTCTTTTACTTCAGTAAGATGCACCAGTGTGCCTGGCTTTCCATTTAATTCATGCTTTTCATCTGTGATCTCAATCCACTGGTCAGGCTCAAAAGCATGCAGAATATCCTGTCCGGCATTTTTAATTTTGATAACATGATCATCATCATCGATTTCATCTACGGCACGAAGGATACTCCCATTATCACGCGACCATTTGAAAGTAGTATTTCCATCATCTACCCTGTGTATCTCCACACGGTAGAGGTGGTTCTCAAGTCCCCTGTATCCTGCTCCGGATGGTACGATACATGGATCTGTCGAATCAGTTTCATCATCTACACTGGCTTTAAGTTGGGCATCACGCTTAGCTGTCAATTTGTCCCATTCTTCAAAACTCTGTATACAGGGGTTTTCATCAAGTTCTTTCGGGATCGAGATGTATTTGACCTGCCAGATAGTTTTAGTGCGTGTTGTTGTATCCGGTCCGCCAAGTGCAATTTCACTAATTGACTCATCTTCAACAGCTGTGACATGTTTCTGCCATACGTCCAGATAGAACAGGTAATTCCCATCCGCTTTCGGCAGCTTTGCATCTTTAATATTTTCCTGTTCCAGATAATTGCACTCGTTTTCATTCTCACAAAGAGTGCCATGCACATAATAATGCCCTGCCCCGATCATCAAATTATTATCATCATCAACATTCAGTGCAAATCCGGGATTTTGTAATGGTGCACCGCATGGTCCCACCACATCCTCTAAACTTTGTTCCAGCAGATATGTCTGGATATCTACCTGTTCATTCCAGTCCGCATCCAGTTGAACGCGACCCTGCTGCATTCGTACACCACTATAATGTTTCTTATGATCAAATGTAGATCTAGTAAAATCGCCTTTCATAATCTTCCTCCTTGTTATTCTTAAGTTACATAGAAAATTCCTGCCTCAAGCCCGAAACGCAAATACTCTTCGAGAGCAGCCAGTAGATTTTTCTCACGCTGGGGTTGTTGCAGTGTACTGAATACTCCCATCTCTGAGTTATCTTCAGCTCCTGTAAATATCTCCACCCGGCAGGCTGGACTCAACTGTAAATATGCAGGATTACCGTAAATTAAACTTGTAAAAACAGGCTGCATACGATCCAGTACTGCATTGTTTATATTTTCTGGCAGGTCCTCTACAGACGACACTTCCTCTTTGACAGCCTGCTTGCTAAGAGCAAGGTCAGGCTGGCACTGGAAGCGCCTGGGAGTGGACGAATCGTAAGGAACAAAACAAAAACGCATGCATCCAGCCTGTCTCTGTTCCACTTCGACATCCGACTTAAAGATAGAATTACTTGCTTCCAGTTTTCGCATATAACTTCTACCCAATATAGTACACTGTTCTATACTCACAGTCGTGCCCTTCGCATCGATCGCTGTGCTACCATCCATACCAATAATGCTATCAATTAAATCCAGGCCGGGTACGGTTTCCGATAGCACGATCCCTCCACAGATCGTCTGCCTGATAGTCAGTTCCAGTGCATCATTACTTTTACCCGGACCACCGGATGATAACACTTCAATGCCATCGTTCTCAGGAGTCAGAGTGCAATGCGCCACCTGAAGCCCGCCAAGATTTCCTTCTACAACTGATATCTTGCCTTCGATCAATATTCCGTCCAGTACAAGTTCACCGGGATTGGGATCATCAACTCCTGCCGTACCATTTATGTGTATATCACCCAGCAGATGTGGGCGCAGGCCAGTTGCGGCAAATTGCCCCACCCGTCGTTGAGATACGAATGGATCTTCAATCACAGGCCAGTCTGCTGCTACTATCAGGAGTTGACTGCCATCTGGGATCTTTATGCTGTACTCATCACCGGTCAGCTCATCCTGATAGGTCCTGCTATCCATAATAGCGATTACACCCACTATCCCTGTCCCTTCTGGCTGTTTATTCCATTTATTCCATTCTTCCACAGCACTTGCAAGACTCGAGTAAATATGCTCAGTTCCTACAGCTTTTTTTTCCTTGCTCACTCCTACCTGCCAATCCACCTGGCCGTTCAATACCTGATGAGTGAAATCCGTACGTGTATATGGTCCGGCGCCAACATCTTGGCTAAATCCATAAGAGTAGCTGACCAGCACTTCCAGGGGTTTTGGTGAAATGCTATCTGAGAGCACCAGTTTCCCCAGTACCGGATCAACTGCTGCTCGAATATGACCAGGACTTGACAGTGGGCTGCCCCAATCGGTAAGATCGCAGATCTGGATCTCTTCGGGAAGGATAACATCAGGCTGGGTCTGACTTTCATGTATCAATGATAAACTTAAAACAGGATGTTTACCGAAATAAATGCTTTTAGGGGTCTTACTGCTGATCAATGCCGTACGGCGTGCTTCCAGTTCATTATAAAGAGGAAGCCTGCGCAGGGGAGCAGGTACATTAATCTCCTCTGCCAGATGGGTAATTGTCTCTTCTGTCCCGGGCTGGTTAAATAATGGGATTTCTTTTCCGGTAGGATCGAATGTATAACCTTCAAGCACTTCCCGTGCTGTAGTATGATCCACCGGATAACTCTGCAACCGCCATAAAAAGATGCCAATATTGGGGATATTATATTTTCCCCTTGCTGTTCTTGGTGATCGGATCTCTGCTGTGTGTGCTGCTGTTTCAAAAGGGCCTCCCAGCAATTGCAGACTGTTGGTATCTCTTAGGTCCGGCGTTCGGACATTATCCATTCGCAAGTGATTTAAGTGCTGTGTAGTACCAAGTAACTGGAAAAATTCCACTGCATGAGCCGGCCAGCCTGTGATATCCCGGGCAACCTGCTCCAGTACTGCTGCTGTGCCTTTTCGCCTGCGGTATGCAATTGTATTGGCAACATAGCTGCGCAGGCTGCCTGCACGTGCTGAAATGGGATATACTCCATGTACATTCAGCAAATCCCCGATATACGGGATCACCCATTCATCACAGGTTTCAATGAACAGGTCTTCATACAAACCAGCTATATCCTGTTCAATTGCCAGGAACTCTTCTTCCACCACACCCAGAAGGGCACGCAGCGGTTCACCCTGATCTGCATCGCAGATACGGTAGATAGCTGGTAACAGATTATACAGGTACTCATTTTCTGGTTCACTCATTTTGACACCTCCAGTTTCAACCCATCAGGATCAAGAAGAAGTAGTTCGGCCTGCAATATCGTCCCGTTCTCCACGCGGGCTTTTTCAGAAGACAGAATTGTGGTTGAAGATACAGAATCGTTTTCTACATTGTCCAGCTCCAGTTTATTCAGGTCAATGGCAATTACTCCCTCTACTGATTGCATGACAGAGAACACTTCAGCAGCACTCACAGGCTGTCCGAAATCCCGGTTATCAAAGGAAAATTCATCGATCAGGGAAGCTTCAACCTGTGATTTCACATCATCTGCAAAGTACCGTTCATCGATTATAAGCAAAGCATCAATACTGAATTTCCTAAGCTGGAAACCATCAACTTTAACCAATTCAATTGGATCACGGAAAGAATCAATCGCAGTGCAAAGGTCTTCATATGTTTTAGATTTAGGATCAACCTCTGAGCCGCTAGCAGTTGCAACTGTAATATGGACAAGGTGGCTTTGCACGACATGAAGTGCCTGGGCCAGTGCTTTACCGATGCCTGCAAATGAACGTGCCATATCTTCAAAATCCTGTAATGAGACGATTCTATCAAGGGTCTGCACAGTCACAGGTGCATTGCGCCTGGCATCTGATAACTGCTCAGGTGACTCCGCACCTGAAGCAGCCAGCGGGTTGGTGACACTGCGAATACCAGGTGGGCGTGATTGCAGCAGTGTCAGGCTTCCTGCACTCACCTCACCCTCGGGTCCGATACCATTTCTGTACGTGGCTGTAATATTCTCGATACCTGTCGGCAGTCGGGCACCTTTTTTGCCATCACCAAATGTGATGTGTGTTTTACTATCATCATCTATACGCACAATATAGTTTCGATCGTCACTATCAAGATTGTAAAATGACAGTGCTTCGGGGCATAGAACACCATCCACACGTATTCCCAATGTGCTCAAAGTGCCACCGGGCGTTGATGCGGATACATAGGTAAGCGGTGCTTTTTTCAATAAAAACTTCTGGTACGACTCACCTGCATTTCCGCTTCCAAGCACTTCAGACACAGTTTCACCATGTGTTGCCTGGGCCACATTGGCATTAATAGTAACAGTATCCCGGTGGTAAGTGTGAGCTAAAGCCGCAGAAAAAACTATTATTGTTAAATCCCCTATATTCTCAGTTCCGGAAAGTGTTACTATCTCACTGGCATACTCCCCATTTACCACATTTTTACCTGAGATAACTAAAAGTTGTCCTTCAGATAAGTTATCGATCTTACAGTCCAGGGTGATGGAATCTCCTGAAACATGAGTTGAAATAGGAGCTTCAGCCATTTCAAGCAATTGACTCCGGGCAAAAACAACAGTCTCACGCAACTTGTCATTAAACAGGTCCAGGTTTTCACCTTTTAAGGTTACCCGTGTGGTTTTAGATGAGAGTGTATAATTTGACCGGGAATCTTCTACAACAGTTCCGGCTTGATAGATCTCCATATATTCCGGAATGGTTAAGACCAGCCAGCTATCAGGCAATATTTCTTTATAAATTGAATCCAGATAAATGGTATCAGTAGAAGAAATCGTAAATTCCGGCCATTTTGCATCATTTGGAATTGTGTCATCAGATGATAAATTTAAATAAACTCTTTTTACGTTATCCGCCATAGCCCGAAAGTCAGGTGCATTGTATCCGAATAATGCTGCTTGCTGACCAAATGAAAATATTTTAAGGTTTTTCTCTGCTGGCAGGATGGTTCGATTTTTATATTTCCACCCCAACCCTTCGTCCCATGTCACCTTTGTGTATCCGGCTACCTGGTCGATAGTTACGGTCTGTACTCTACGAAAATCCCAGCGTTCACTGCTTAGATCAAATTCACGTTCGTCTCCAACAAACAGCAAACCGTCTCCAGGCTTCAAACCGGTATCCACGCCACTCAGGTACACCTCTTTTGCATCCAGGCCGGGTTTAAGTGGCTCAGTCATTCTCGGTTTTAAGTCATTCCATTCTGCCCTTCCTTCAATCGTTTCAATTGTTTCAAAAACCTGGGGTTTTTCATCCTGGCCGGGAATACTGAGAACTCTTGTACCCACATCTATTGTTGCTACACCAGGGGCTCCTTTAGCATCTTCAAGGGTAAATGCCAGGTATGTACCGGCAGCAACACCAGGTTTTAATTCATATCCGATCGCCCGTGCCATTTCCAGTACAGAACGCCGTTCTGTGGCTGTACGAAGGAATCCTTCATTAGCGATACGCTCCTGGTAGAATGTCAACACATCAGATACCAGCGCCCATGCATCCAGTATTGCGATGGATGGATCATCCGGGGAGCGGGTGGTAAGTTTATTAAGAGGTTTACTGTCTTTGTTCTTACCATCAGGAATACGTTTGTTGGAAAGACGCTCCTTCATCCTGTCCAGGAATGTAGAGTGAGTACCCAACCGGTAAGATATCACTGGTTGGCCCGGACGGTTATAATGTCGTTCTTGCGGTGTAGTTCCTTCACAACACCCGCACGTATCCAGTTTCTTTTCATCGTCAGGAATGGTCATATTGTCATATTCCCCCTTTCATAATAAATTCGATCCTGCCATTTTCCGGAAAATTCGGGTCATTGTCCAGCCTTCCTATCTCAAGTTGTCCAAATGTTATCATTCCATCATCCAGTTCTCCAAATGAAGGCTGTCTCCACCTTTTGAACCGGTGAAGCGGTGATTGGCTGGTATCGATCCACATTACACCCGGTACCTGCATAACCTGCGCCACAATATTGCTAAGATAAACCGGCTGCGCAAATGTAAAATTGTCAGGATGGAAAAAACCAAGCTGCCTATCAGGCAGCTCAATATTACTGAACTTTTCCAGTAGCGCCAGTTTCACTTCACTACTCATATACCCGGGTGCCACACAAACTGTGAAAGCGATATCTAATGGCACGAATTGAGGTGCATTTATTTCGACATCATGTCCTGCCATTCTAAAGCGTTCCAGAAAATCCAGAAGCTCTGATCTGAATGTATCATCCACTTCACGACCGCCTTTTCGGTCCACAGTAATGAACATCGTGTACCAGCTGCCAGTCCAGCGCAAAGTAGCCACTGCTTTTTGTATTTCAGCATGACGCTGGACCATATCGGCATAGTCGGCCTCAGTAACAGAGCGCTGTTGCACTCGAAATGCCTGTGGCGCATTAAGACGGACCTGCTCCATCTTTTCGGCATCGGTCCCCCCATATGCGGGTAATGGGTTCCACAACCGGTCAATAGGAATATCTCCTGAACTCAACAGTGGAACAATATGTGAGATCGCTTCAGCCCCCACATTACCTGCATGCCCGTTTCCCACACGAACCGCTGTTTTTAACGTGGCACCCGGCGTGGGTTTTTTGCCAAGTACATCATCCCCGAACCGAAGTTGGGCCGTGCCATTGTTTTCCACCTCAACAACAAATTCCCTGGCAAATCTGTCACTGGACAGAAGATCACGCCTGGATGACCAGATATCCCCATCATCGTTCAACTGCACAGCAGCCAGTGCTTCACCTGGTTCTTGCAACGTAGCTGAAGATGCAGGTGTTTCCAGGGCGGCATCATGATCATATGAGCAGCTGAAAGTAATACCAGTCTTTGGGAGAAGCGGTGTATATGCCCCTGCCCCGTTTGCCGGAACCGAAGATGGTTCCAGGGCTTCATTTTCAAATGTGTGGCCGTGATCTGTAAGAACCACATTCCCACGGGCACAGGCCATATCAGTTACTATATTACCTCCGACACGCGTG
>DAOUWY010000194.1 GCA_030666885.1 Methanosarcinales archaeon | reverse complement strand
TAAGATTTTATATAAGCGTTATAAGACCCCCATAATGATTTTATATAACAGACCGATTTTAGACCTGGAAAACCCGGTAAACATGGTGACAATTTTTGTGACAATTTCAGTGATTGGAATGGAACATCCATGCCTTCAATGATAATTAATATTGTTTTGAATATTTTTAAATAGTATAATTATATTATTATATGAACATGAATCTATTCACCCAAATAGATGATGAACTGGGAAGGAATTTCAAATTATTTGCACTCAAGAAGCACAATAAACTCCATGGTGCAATTAAAATTGAACTCGAAGCAGCAATGAGAGAACATCTTGAAAAAGAGAGAGCCGAATCAAACGATGTGGAAGAAATTCCCTCATCGCCTGATTTGACAAATCTATTCACAAATATTAAATGAAAAACCAGAGGTAAAGCAATGCCAATTTGTCCCTATTGCAACGAAGAAAAGTCAAGTAGGGGTTTTGCAGTTCATAAAAGGTACTGTCCGCAAAATCCTGCAAGAAACAATCAAGAAGAACCAGAAAACCCCACCGTTCCACAGCATGAAGAACCTGAAGAACCTGAGCATCAAGAATCTGAAGAGCCTGAAGAACTGAAATATAAATGTGGCGCATGTGATGGCGAGTTCAATGACAAGTACGCCCGCTGCCCACATTGTGGAACTGAATTGGATTTTGAAGGGACAGGATCTAAGCGTGATGAAGATCCGGTACCGGAAAATGAAGAGGAAGATGAAAACGAATGCAGGAAGTGTCACGGGAAATTCAACGGCAAGCCCAAATATTGTCCTCACTGCGGGGTAGAGTTTGAATAGGATCAATCATCAATAAAGCAGTTAGGGATATGAGAGATCTCTATGCCGAGATTACAGCTTGGGACAGATGGAAAATATTTTCTGACGATCCAGAAAGACATAGTCAAATCTAAAGGCTGGCAGAAAGGTGATCAACTGGAATTGGTCCGGACTCGCTGCCCTGGCCATTTGGTAATGGAAAAGATCGGGTAAATTTACTTAATGTTCCCTTTTCCTAGCATGCTTGTGGTTGAGGTCCTGGCTTTTTTGCGATTCTACGGCATCCAGTGGCTTAATTTAAGCCTGTTCCTGTGTGCTGCAGGGTATTTCTGGAGATCTCCCGGTAGTTGAGTACCTGGTTTTAATCACTGCCCTTATGTCATCCTTCAACTGAGTGAAAAACAATGATGTATACAACCATGTGTACAATAAGGACAATATCAATAATTATTATTGTAGACATTATTATTACAGTCAGGCGTAAAGGTAGACCTTTTAATTTGTTCTGGAAATGCCAGGACCACTTATATAATTTGCGAAATACTTAAGTAGTAATATTTGGTAATCAGAAAACGTACATAAAATTATTCGAATAACATGCACAAAAAGATGAAAGAACCCAAAGGTACTTTCATGCTAAATAATAATAAAGTCTCCTGAAGAACATGGGTTAAACTGCAATTCATTTAATTTGTATATTTTTTTCGCAATAACCATATGCCCCATCGAAAACCATATTACCAAACCCCAATAAAAGGTAAGGTATGAAAAATCTTGCATGCCCGGTATGCGGCCGTCCCGCAGACAACCTGGTGGACGGAAGATGCAGGGACTGCTTTCTCAAAACCTTTACCCTGGCCCGGATACCTAATATAGGACGCACCATTATCTGCCCTTTATGCGGTGCAGTGAAAAAAGGCGCTCACTGGGAAGGAAATACTGCTGAACTTGAAGATGTCATACATGTTGGGATCAAAGAAGCACTAAAGCTTGATTCCAATGCCAGGGACATACAGGTCTCTATCGATCTCACCAACAGTGACCCGTCCATATACCATGCAAATATCAGGGTAGATGCCAACGTCAAAGGAATCAGGACCAATGCAACACTCAGAACCGAAATTAGGGTCTCAAGGGATACCTGCGACACCTGCAGCCGGATATCTGGAGGATATTATGAGGCAGTGGTCCAGGTAAGGGCAGAGGGGCGCTTTCCGGATAAAGAGGAACAGGTGCAACTTGTTGAGCTGATAGAAGAAGTGATCGAGCGGCAGTACCGGAAAGGATACCGGCTGGCTTTTATCACGAAAGTCGATGAACTGCCTGAGGGGACAGACGTATATATTGGCTCCAACAGTTCTGCACGGCAGGCATGCAAACTGGCAGCCGAACGTTTCGGGTGCAGTTATTCGGAATCCCCCTCCCTGGTTGGTAAAAAGGATGGTAAGGATATCTACAGGATCACATACAGTCTCAGGCTGCCCAGGTTCAAACCAGGTGATATTATCAATACTAGTGGAGATGCCGTACTTATCAGGCATTCTGGAAAGAGGACAACAGGATTGCGCCTCGGGTCCGGACTGGAGTTCTCTGAGAATACTAATAGGTTAAAGGATGTTGTGAAGATCGCAGATCTAGAAGATGCAGTGGATACGGTGCTGGTTTCGGTGGAAGATGATATTGTACAGGTAATGCATCCTACGACATTCAGGCCCGTAACATTAAAAAAACCGGCACACATCTCAGGCAGGGGCGGTGAGGATATCAGTATAGTTATTGTAGGTGATGAAATATTCATATTGCCGCCATATAAGGAAAATGAATGAAATGAAGGCGCTTGTGGTACCGAAAGAGCAAGCAGAAACTGCCCGGCTGAGGCTGCTGGAACTGGGGTGCCTGGATACAAAGCGTAAGTTGTCTAAAAAAGGAGAGCACCTGGAAATCCCAATTACCGGGGCCATCCCACCTGAATTCGGGTCGTACCGGGTCGTTTGGCCTGATGATGCTAAATATTACGAACCGGAACCCACCCTAAGGGACCTGATGAGGGGGCATCTGGATGATGATAAACTGGCACTGCTGCCAGGGGGTTGGCAGATTATCGGTGATATTGTGGTCATTTCCATGCATAGTGACCTGTATCCAGAGAGAAAACAAGTGGGAGATGCAATGCTTGAGCTGTACCCGTACTGTAAAAGCGTATACCTGGATGAGGGCATAAGTGGGAAACTGCGACGTCCCTGTCGGGAACTGGTGGTTGTCAGGGATGGGGTTGATGACCCTGCCTTAACGGTACATAACGAGAACGAGTGCCGGTTCATGCTGGATGTTACGAAGGTTATGTTCAGTAAGGGCAACTTACAGGAGAAGATGAGGATGAGCCGGCTGGGGAATGGTGAGGTTGTGGTGGATATGTTCGCAGGTATCGGGTATTTTGCCATACCTATGGCGGTTCACTCGCGTCCCGATAGGATAATTGCCATCGAACTGAACCCTGAATCTTATCGATATCTTTTGGAAAATATCAGGCTAAATAGTGTGGAGGGAATTGTGGAACCGATATTTGGGGATTGTGCTGAAATGACGCCGATCTCGTCAGCAGACCGGGTGGTAATGGGGTATGTGGGTAATACCCGGCATTATCTTGAATATGGTATAAAGGCGCTGAAATCTGGGGGAATCCTGCACTACCATGATACTGTGCCTGTACGCCTGGTACCGTCCAGATCCATTGATCTTATCAGGAACGAAGCCTGCAAGCAGGGCCGACGCGCTGAAATACTGGATTGGCACAGGATCAAGAAATATTCTCCAGGGGTATGGCATGTGGTGGTAGATGCCGTGATCAAATGAATTGTGCAACCTATAGGGGCTGTCCAGCAATTATCTAGCCACTAACAAATCCGCTTGTAAAAACCAGTCTTTTTTCTTTTGTATCTAAATAATTAACTTTAAAACATCATCACATAATAATAAATCATATAATTTATATATCATCAGTGAACTAACTATAATCATAGTTTTACCATGATATTTTAGGTGATTTAACAAAATGGCCATACGAGAAGATAAAATTAGACCAACATGGTATCCACTACAAATATAAGGGTAATTTAAAAATTATTAGACAGGATTTACAGGATTTTGATGTTGCCTCGTATCCTGTTAATCCTGTCTGAAACTTATACATTTCTCTCAATCAACTTCATATATCTATTGATTATTTCAATATATATATTGTAAATATATCAATATTTTAGCATATAACTAGATTCTGGAACAGTGCCGTTATACTCAAACCAATTACGCTTAGTAGTGCTCATGGCTCACGTTTTCAAATTTTTCTATGTCTGCTTTTTTGAGTTTTACATCTTTCATATAGATTTCTACATCAAATTCTTTTAAAAAATTAAGTAACCGCTCAGCATCTTTTTTCTTGATGACTACTACGCTTCTTATTGGATTTATTAAAATATGAGGTATTTCATCAAGGAGTCCTTTTCTTTGATAGAGATACTTTCCTTTCTGAGAATGGTCTTTGTAGCCGTATAAACGATTACAAAACCGCTTTATGTCTTTGGTTGGGGTTTTGGGTTTATTTCTGAATGCTATCATTACGCCTTTTTCATCTTCACTTGGTTTTTC
>DAOUWY010000347.1 GCA_030666885.1 Methanosarcinales archaeon | reverse complement strand
GATTTTGGGGGGCCAGTCCCCCCCAAAATCCGGAACGTTTGATATTGTGGAAAATAGTAACTATTAAAGGTATGAAAAGTCATACAGGGGGTGGGTCAAAATTGGTGGGAAAAAAGGGTCAATTTTCAACGGGAATCTTCAATACCTGATAATCACCAAAAAATACCATGATTATTATCGGAATCGATCCCGGACTTGCAACTGTTGGTTTTGGAGTAATACAAAAGTCAAACGAAAATATCATTCCAGTAAGCTATGGGTGTATTCGAACATCTGCTAATAAACAAACACCAGAGCGCCTACTGGATATCTATAATGAGACAAATGCACTGTTTGAAAAGTACAATCCGCAAACTGTTGCTATTGAAAAACTTTTTTTCAATAAAAATGTCACATCTGCAATGAGCGTAAGTGAAGCAAGAGGAGTGATATTACTTGCAGCACAACAAAAACAAATACCCATATTCGAATATACGCCATCTCAGATCAAGCAGGCTATAACAGGTTCCGGACACGCTGATAAACGACAGATGCAGGAAATGATAAAAAGTCTTCTGGGCCTGGACGAACTGCCCCGGCCTGATGATGCGGCTGATGGTCTTTCGATTGCTTTATGTCATATACACATAATGAGATAATGATATGATCTCACATTTATATGGCGAAATTGCGCAATGTGGTGACGGTTATGTAATAATTGATGTCGGAGGTATAGGATATCATGTTAATGTTCCACAACCGGCATTGCAGGAACTTAAAGAAAAAGGAAACGCAAAAGTAAAACTTCACACCCATCTAAATGTCAGGGAGGATGCGCTCAACCTCTATGGATTCATGAATACAACCGAACTCGGGATGTTTAGATTAATAATTAACGTTTCAGGAGTCGGGCCCCAGATAGCAATGAAAATCCTTTCTGATATAAAAATTGAAGATTTCGCAAGTGCAATAATCAATGAGGATGAAAAAGTCCTTACCAGTATTTCAGGAATTGGTAAGAAAAATGCTAAGAGATTAATACTGGAATTAAAGGATAAGATGAAAAAGAAAATGGAAGGATTTGTTCCCACCAGCACAAGTAATGTCAATTATGATGCAGTACGTGCTCTTGTTTCATTAGGTTTTCAACAAAGAAAAGCCAAGGAAGCTGTAGATGCTGTATCTGCCGGTGTTAAAGAACCCACGATCGAAGCATTGATCAAGGCAGCACTTTTAAGATTAAAAGAAGTTGAAGAATAATCATGGAAGAAAGAATCATCTCCCCATCTGAGCTGGATCATGAACAGGAAGATACTACCATACGTCCCTTAGGACTTGATGAGTTTATAGGGCAAAGTGTCATAAAGGAATCTATTAAAATAGCTATTGAAGCCTCAAAAAAACGAGATGAACCGATCGACCATATCTTATTTTCAGGACCTCCCGGGCTTGGGAAAACCACACTGGCACATATTATAGCAAATGAAATGGGAGTCAGCATAAAAAGTACTTCAGGACCGATCCTGGAAAAGCCCGGAGATCTTGCTGCAATACTTACTTCACTTAAACGCGGAGATGTGCTGTTTATTGATGAGATACACCGCATGAATTCAATTATTGAAGAGGTACTGTATCCTGCAATGGAGGATCTGGAAATTGATGTTATGATAGGGGAGGGGGCAAGTGCCAGGTCAATAAAACTCAATCTTGAACATTTTACTCTTATTGGCGCAACTACTAAGATAGGACTTTTGAGTTCACCGCTCAGGGATAGATTTGGCATTACATTCAGGCTTAATCATTACTCTATCGATGAACTTGTTGAGGTTGTGCATAGAAGTGCTTCTATCCTGCGTATTCCCATAACCAGGGACGGGACTATTGAAATTGCGAAACGGGGCCGTGGAACGCCAAGAATTGTTAACAGGCTGCTGCGGCGTGCAAGGGATTTTGCAGTTGTCAGGGCTGATGGAACGATTAACCAGGATGTTGCTGATAATGCATTGACTATGCT
>DAOUWY010000195.1 GCA_030666885.1 Methanosarcinales archaeon | reverse complement strand
GTATCAGCATTGGCAATGGCATTTCCTTCAGTCCCGGGATTTATACCCCAGCCATCAAGTATGATAAGAATGAGCGGTTTAGGAATGTTCATTTTATATCACTGTAAGTAATCCCTTAACTGTAACCTGAATATTTCCGGCCCCACAGACCACTTCTTGCCCGTTTCATTCACCTATTTTATTTGCTTCCACTATGGCCCTTCTACCTTCATCCTTGTTCTTGTCCATGAAACACTTAGAAGCACAGGCCAGCAGTTTCTCTTTAGTAGGAGATATACCAGAACGCTCATATGACTCAAGGCCCCGGTTGGTCCAACCCTCCTCAAAACACTTATCACCACAAAGAGTAAGCCATTCATCAGTCGGCGTCTTATTTGCTTTTTCATAGGCCTCCAGTCCGGGATATAACTTCCCCTCTTCAAAACACTTGTTGCCGCAGATGAGCAGCTCCTCTTTTGGCACTTCCTCACCTGCCGCCTTAAAGGCATCCAGGCCTTTATTAAGCTCCCCTTCCAGCAGGCATTTGCGTCCAGTCTCAATAAGCCTGTCTTTTGGGAGTGGTAATCCAAGGAATTTAATTGCATTAATGGCTGAATATATCTGCCCTTCTTCAAGATATTTATCGATCCACCCAAAGAGCATCTCGTCTGGCAACTCGACACCGGCAGCTTTTGAACCTTCCACAGCTTTCGAAAGCCATCCCTGTTCAAGATACTGGAAAATATAACTATTTATCTCCTCTTCAGTAAGTTTGGCCCCCATCTCTTCAGAGATGTCTATAGCCTCAGCCATTTGCCCTTTTTCCAGGAGGTTTTTAAGGTAAGCAGTTAGTTTTTCATCATTCATTTTATCGTTTATAGTCTAATTGACTGACATTTAAGTGTTGTTGTCTGGTTGTGAGATGTTTTGTAACCTGGAAAAGCCAAAGCTTGGTCGGGAACATTCCTGTTGTACTACATGCTTTCATTTTCCAGGACAAACTGCCACCACTTGTTCAGCAGTACCGGGCTGATGATTCCTATTAAGATCATCTGAATGCCTGTTTGCTTTTTTAAGTATATCTGCAATCTGATGTGCATCTTTCG
This sequence comes from Methanosarcinales archaeon, assembly GCA_030666885.1. GTDB lineage: Archaea > Halobacteriota > Methanosarcinia > Methanosarcinales > Methanocomedenaceae > Methanocomedens_A. The sequence goes on along the minus strand of DAOUWY010000195.1, from coordinate 3,334 downwards.
TATGTATCATTAAATGGTTAATTGATGGATGTGGATTAAAACGAATCCGGATATGGTAAACTGATTTTGAACCAATGTACATGATATATCCATAACCAAAACAAAAAACAACCCATATGAGACTTAGAGTAAGGTCTTCCATTGGTTCTCCTGTAAATGTCTGCGAAAGAAGGGTGAAAAGCCAAAATATTCCTACTATGAATAAAACCCAGTACCCCAATCTGTATAGTTTATTCTTTTGTACCTGTACTGTGTTTATTGAATCAAAAGTATGGGTTGTTGAACCCAAAATCCGTTGAAATATGGTACTGACCCTGATATACTTACTATTAATTTCAACGCTTGATCTCGATATTATAAACTGTGTAAACACAATGGAGAACATTATTAATTCAATTCCATATTTATGAAAAAATGAATCATATCCAGATATATGATAGAGAACAAAAACAGTAAAAGCAAAGAGTAATCCAATAACAACCTCTTTTTTTAACCCAGCAGCATAAGTATTTTTCAAAAGTATAGGCAATAATGTGGGTGGATTTGTATCATTATATGTTAGTGAAGAGGATGATTCTAAATTATTATGTGGGATCGGGTAATTATTTGAATTCACGTTCGGGCACCATCCCAACATTCTCTTGACATCTTCAAATGAAACAGCCATCTCACTTTACCCCCCTGTAATGTTCAATAGCAGCCTGTATCCCGGATGCGGTCATCTGGTCTGTTATGACTGAATAATACGGTGAGAGTTCATACCACTTTTTCTTTCTGGATTCGATATACAATTGTATATCCATATTATGTTTTTCCCGGTCTTGCTTATGTTTCACAAGCAAGTACCATGGCAGCAAGGGGGCAATTGATACAATCAATTTCCATTCCCCGGATATTACTGAATGAGCAAGAAATGCAACAAGGATTATTAGCGCTATTGCTATTAGTGTGATTGAAGGTTTATTCAATTTAAATGTTGTAACTGATTTAATGTCCTTGTAATTTAGTACGACATCTCTTAGTTCGAATGACTTTAAATGCACACCGTTTTCATCAATATAAATACTCGCCTGAAACATTTTTATTACAAGGAAATAAAGTAAGGAATACATTATCACGAGAATTGGAATTAGGACTGCATAACCCAGATTCCAGCCTAATCTCAGGACCAGACTCACGCTTATAACACAGAAAAAAGTGAATACTAATTTGTTATCAGAGAACATTACATTGTTAGATTCAAATTTTTCAACATTTGATCCGCCAGATCGTATTTGTGAAGGATTTACAAAATCGACATGTTGGATGGTGTTGTATTTAGCTGGAGTTACACCCGGACACCACCCCATCATTTTTCTTATATTTTCGATTAAAAGAGTCATTTTATTCAGTCCTCATGATTTTGAGATCCCCAAAAAGGATTCCTTTTTTCATGATCAGCATCTTTTCGTTCTTGTGCTCCCAATAGAGCACTATGAGGAATTCTATCCAGACAAAGAACATTGTACCCGATATAAAAGCCATTCCTCCGGTGATGTTAGTTACCACAAAGACAATGAAAACGATCAGACTGATAATAACCAAAAATACGATCGCTATTTGTTTTTTGGTGAGTTGTTGTTGTGCGATCTCTATGCCAGCAGCTCTATTGAATCTGTGCCAATCATTCACTCCCAAGAAAAGATGGAAGAACAAACCACTGATGATGCCTATCAGGTACATATCCGGATTAACTTTCCCATACCCATAAAAAGAAAAAACAGCCATATACATCATCAGCAATAATTTCAATAAGATTTTGTTGTGGTATTTTTTAAACCAGCCAGTGCCCACGTGAGTGATCTTACCTTTACTATCAGGCGTATTTACTGTAAGGTCATTGAACTGCAATGATTTTTTGGTGTAGGTCGTACTCACATTCGGACACCACCCCATCATCCTTTTCATTCTATCTGCTATATCCACCAGCATCTAATCACATCCCCTATTTTTTCCGTCCCTCTGCCAGAAGTACATCAGGATACTTCCCAGAAGAAAGCCGCTCGCAACACCAAAGGATAATAGCCAGTCAATCCTTCCGTCCATAAAATTGCTAAAAAGAACCGAAAATATGAATGCAGATGCTGCCATCAGAATTCCCTGCTTAATCGTATTCATTTGCTCCCCCTGCTTTGGCATCTACCGCGTAAAAAGATGCTTTCTCTATAATCAATGTCTTCTTATTTTTCCACTCCCAGTAAACCACTTCAAAAAACTGGGTCCAGACAATTAAAATGAAACCTGAAGTAAAGGCATAAATATCTCTAATGTTGCGGCCAGTCTTTACAGCAAAATAACTGCTTATAAAAATGACAATGACTATGAGTCCAATTATAATCAGATAGTTAACTAACATCTGCTTTTTGGTTACCTGCAACCTTCTAAATCCTCCGGCAGCAGCTTTGTTGAGTTTGCGCCATTCAGTTACTCCTGTAACCAGGCTGAACATTAAAGCTGAGATTATACCTGTCATAAATACGTCCAATCTGTTTATCCCTTCTGAAATAAAAAGCCAAATAGCCACCAGCGTGAGAATTAGTGAGTACAATATAATCCGGTTGCGATATTTATTCAACCATCGGGAAGTCAATTGAGGTAATTCATTATCACTATCGGATGCATTTACCACAATGTCATCGAATTGCATTGCTTTTCTGGCTTCCATAGCACCCAGATTCGGGCACCACCCCATCAATTTCCGTATAGTCTGTGCAAAATTCAGAATCAAGCCAATCCCCTCAACTTCCCGAACAGTTCATCAGCAAGTTTAGTCGGATCATCCGTCTTCTCAAGCTTGATCTTCATCTCATCTGCCAGATCCCACAGCAGTTCGATGCACTGTGTATACCTGCTGCATGCGCCGCAGTCCCCTTCGTGTTCGTACCACACCTGCACCCCATGTTTTGCCGACACGAATATGATAGCACTGGCATCAAACGGTATCGAGTGCCCGAACAGGATACCACGCTCGGTATTCATACTCTCCATCTCTATCTGGTTTGCGTGCGCCATCTCAAGCAGTGTATCTTCAATACGCTTATCCATGCTGATAAGCGCCCTGGATACCGCCTGCCTTGAGATATTGAACGAGCGTGCGATATTGATATTAGGCAGCCCATCTCGCCGGAGTTTCCAGAACTTGAACTGCTTTTCACCTATTGGCAGGAACATAAGTCAATATATGCATGTTGACTATTTAAGATTTTGTTTTTCCCTACTATTTTAGCAATATAAAATTTTAAAAATAGATTAAGTTTTATACAATTTAAATATATTGAAAGACTGATATTATCTC
>DAOUWY010000113.1 GCA_030666885.1 Methanosarcinales archaeon | reverse complement strand
CAATATTATGGAACTTTGCACTAAGATATGTATCTTTTGTCCTTGAAGCCGCCCAAGCCGCCTCTACTAAGGTAGTTTTGAGATAATTATTGCCATGACGAGTCCTACCACTCTTTCTTTTACCTGCACTTTCATTATTTCCCGGACATATTGCTGCCCATGAACAGATATGGTGTTTATCTGGAAATTGACTTATGTCAAATCCTATCTCTGCAAGTATTGAAGCACTCGTGATTTTATTTAGCCCTGGACATGTCTGAATGAGTTCGTATCCTTCTTTACATGGTTCAAGCTTTTGATCGATGACTTCATCAAATTTAGCTATCTGGTTAGAAATGGAACCCATCTGCTTAAAGTGCATCTTTAGCATGAATCTATGATGGTCTGTAATTGTACTTTCCATTGCCTTAATCAGAAGATCAATCTTGTTTCTCAACTTCCCCTTTGCTAGAGATTCAATGTCTTCAGGGGATAGTTCATCCTTCTCCAACAAAGCCATGATCATTGCTTCTCCAGATACACCAAATATATTAGTTGCAACTGAAGAAAGCTTAATATTTGCATCCTGTAGGACTTTGTGAATCCTATTCTTCTGTCTGGTTAATTCCTCAATCAACTTCTTTCGAGTTCGAGTGAGATCCCTTAAATTGCGAATGTTTCTGGGTGGGATAAAGCTTGCAGGCACTAATCCATAGCGAAGCAATTTGGCAATCCAGCGAGCATCCTTCTTGTCTGTTTTTAATCCAGGGACATTTTTAATATGCGCTGCATTAGCTAAGATAACTTCAAAGTCATCCTCGAGAATATTAAACACTGGTTTCTAAAAGATACCTGTGCTTTCCATCGCTACGAATTCTACGTTATGCTCTTTGAGCCAGGAAGAAAGTTCTTTCAAACCGTAAGTCATTGAAGAAAACTCTTTCACAATGAATTTCTCTTCCGGTTCGTTAGGTAAACCTGATGCTATACAAGCGGTCACCTGGTCCCTGTGAACATCTAATCCACAACAACTTTCAAATATTGGTTTCACAAATATACACCTCGAGACGAACATAGCAGCAGATATCAGGAAGATATAGTTTGCTCCGCGTGCTCTCCCTATGGAGGCGACAATCATGGGTACAACGGCTGCAGGGTCAGTTTATTCCTCGGCCTTAAGTGTGCCATAAAGTAACGACCTCTTACGTTCGTCTCACTATAATTGGTGACATAAATAAAAAATAAGATGGCAGACGGGAGAGCTAAAGCCTATTTTCATGCTTATGGGTGTCCTGAAATGTCATGAACGCTTATTCTAAAATGCTATAAGCCTGACCAAGGTTCATGAATTGATAGCCTTCAATTCGTCGATTCCCTATCTTCTGTCCGATCTCCAGCACCTGATTGTAATGCTCGGTAGCTTTCTCCGTCTTCTAATGGTCAGCTAATCCAAGGCTGCCAAAAATAGCAAACCCTTCAAAGATATATCCAAATTAAGTTCGAGAACTTAGAACGGTCTTGTTTCAATAATAGCACTAGCTAATGTTGTTTTGGCTACACCACCTACACTGCTGATCAACAAAATGCTAAAATTATAAGTCATCATGACATATCCTATTCAGTAACAATATAGTATCCATCATAGAAGTTTCGATTGTTTGCTTCTTCCTCGTTAAGATCAATGCCTTGTTTTCGCCGATTAAGAAAATCCTCCAACAATTCATGCCTAGATCTTTTCGCAAACTCCCGAGCTTCATCTTCTTTCTGCTTTTCCAAAGTTAAAAGGATTATAGAGCGGAAAGGATCAAGACGATGAATGAGAAAACCTATTTTATCACTTTCAGATTTGAATACAGAAGTCATCTCTTCTAAAAACTCAATTGAAGATAAATACTGTTTATAGGATTTCTCATAGTTTCGTTGTTTTCTGTAAATATTTCCAATATTGTGTTGAAGTCTCCAGATAAATCTAGAAATTTTTCGTTCTTCTGCAATTTTTAGTGCTTTTTCGTAACAATTCAATGATCTTTCAAGTTTTCCTTTTGCAAACCAGAAGTTACCTTGATTCATTAACCCACGGGCAAAATTTTCTTCGAAACCAAATTTTTGAGCTATTCTAGTACCTTCTTCTAAGTACTTAATTGCTTCATCATAATTACGCTCCAATAAGTACCAGTAACCAACATCTATGGTATAGTGAGCTACCCAGTAGGTGTCACCAATACTCTTGCTTATCTCTAGTGATTGCTTCCAATACTCAACAACTTTTGAAAATTCATTCTTCCAAAGATAAATTGCTCCAATGTTAGCAATTACATGAGCCTCTAATCGACGATTTTTTATGCGCTTGGCAATATCCAACGCCTTTTGATGAAACTCCTTTCCCTTTTCTAGCTCCCAATAATTCCTATAGCTTATCCCCAGCCAATTCAAACAAATTCCCATCGTTTCTAGAGTCTCGTTTGAGAGCTCCTCCTTTAAATTTTCAAAAATGTTCCGCGATTTTTTTAAAGCATTAATGGATTCAGTAAAATTGCCAAGATAAAATGAAGCGATGCCGAGGTTGGTAAGATTAGATGCATAGATTAACTCATCGCCGATGTTTGCGTTTAATTTCAATGCTTTTTCATAGTATTCAATAGCTTTTTTATAGTATTTAATAGCTTTTTTTGCATCGCCCAAAGCATAGTAAGCTTTGCCGAGATTTCCAATGACTTTACTGTGAACTACTAATTTGCTCAACAGCGGTTTATCTTTGAAATGATCTTCTGGCAGCACTTTTGAATAAAGCTCAATAAGCGTCCTGTAATTCCCCCACCAGTCCATGTACTCATGGAGATTATTATCGAAAATGATACTGACAGCTCTATCATATTCTCCTGTCATACAGGCATGATGGTGGGCCTCGATCAATGATTGAACATCTTCTTTGCTCGTTCGCTCTTCTGGCAGTGGTAAACATAGGTAGTACTGGTAAGCATACTTATGCCGTTCAACTTTATCCTCAAGTTTGTCATATGCATAGTTGTTGATCAGGGATTCTACCCAATAATTATCCCCGGTCTTCTGCACCAGAGATTTTCGTTTAAGGGTCAAACCTATCTTTTTCGCTACAGCTTCAGTCCATTTCGGGTCATTGGCTGCCATTACTATTGCCTGCAAAGGTACTGGCAGCCTGTACAATGATATGAACTGAAGAAATTCTTGCTCTTTTTCGCTTAGTCTTTCATTATAGACTTTATCAAGAATATTCTCTGCTACTTCTCCTTCTTTTCCGATCCACAGAGAATTATCCTCTAGGCTGCTTAATAACGTCTCTTCCTCTCCAATAACGAGCTGCACTAAAAGAATAAGAGCAAGGGGATGACCTCCACTAAGCTCCACCGCCTTTTGAAGTTCATTATCAGGCTCGATCAAACCGTGATTTCTTAGCAGCTGTATTGCTGCCTGATCATCAAGACCCCCGATAGTATAACAATTCGGCCTTATGCCCCTTTCACTTGCAGGACACTCCCAGCTTGTAAAGAGAATTCGACTTCGCCCTGTCCCTCCATTCGCTCTTTCGATCAGGTCTGAAAAACCATCCTTATTGGGCTTATTCGTTTGGGGGTCAAGAAGAATCTCGAAATTATCAAGAACTAAAAAGTATGGTGCTGCATTCAGCTCATCAAAGAATAAATTCAACAGGTCTTCAATTTTATAATTTCCTGGGTCCTGAACCGGTTTGCCAATAACCGAAAAAAAACTACCGATCACATCAGCTATATCAGCACTCACATCCATTTTTCGCCAGAAAATCCCGGCAAAATCACCTCTTTTTTCAAGTCTGTCAATATACATGCTGGCCAGAGTAGATTTTCCAGTACCTCTGAATCCAGTGATTGCCAACGCAGAAGTAGGATTGAACAACTCATCGATCCTGTCAAGTTCCTCCTGCCTCCCAAATATATTATTCGGATCAGTAGGTGGTCTATTACCTTGAATATAGGACCATGATTTGCCATGGACTGTCGAACCATCAGGAAGGACAAAAACACAATCGTTGTAAATAATTTGTGTTTGAGAGATATTGTCACCAATAGCAACCTGGCCTGAAACATCCCCTATCCTGAAATTGCCACCCACTTGTATCGTGGGAACTGAAGTGCTGGAAGTTGTCATGGAAATACCTTTTAATTAGACCAGGATTGCTATCCCAAGACCCACTAATTTGGTTAATTTCTTTGCTGGCTCGTAAAGCTCTGAGATGTTTTGTATCGTTTTTCCAGATTCTTTTATAATATCGATGGTGCTTTCGAACCTGTCCTTGATCATTAAAAGTCTGGGCTTATCCTTCTTCGATTCTTTAATTGCGGCGCTAATGTCCCCATTAATAATACTTTTATTTTCCTCGGATAGATCAAGCTTTGCAAGACCTTTTTGGAAATCAAGGAGGCTTTTCCTGAGTTCTTCGATGTCAGCACCTTTGATCGATTGGATTTGTGAAATAGGTCCCCCTATTGCCACCTGTCCGCTGACATCCCCAATAGAAACATTGCCACCAGCATTTATTCCTGATCTTCCACTTACTGTTCCAGGTTCACGCTCTTCGGTCATTAAAGACTCCCCCGTTTATGATAAGCAATACGAGCTTACTATTAATAGAAGCATAATTATCACATAAATAACTTTGCCACACAATTTTTTTGAAATGAATGGACCATACACTTTTTATGCGACCTACACTGGTCATGCCCTTTGTTATTCAAGTTAATACTCCTTGTAGCAAGACCATGGGCCATGCCGGTGCCATCATCAGCGGGGGCGGCGGGACTGCGAAGGAGAAGATCGAGGCGCTGGAGGGCGCGGGGGTTGCGGTGGCAGGGAGTCCTGGGGATGTGGCTGGAAAGATGAAGGGGATGATCTAAACGCGCCTGATATTTCAAGATATTAATGATCCAGGATTTTTTCACAAAAATTGATGATTAGGAGATTGGGGGTGTGAAGGGGATGCTTGCCATAACTGCATTTCCTTTAGTCACTTGTCCTTCTCTAAAATACCGAGCATCATCACTGCATTATCGTAAGGTACCAAAGCATAGATTTAATACTGAATAGTCAGGAAATAATTACCATGGAATATAGACATGCTAAAAATTCACTTCTTGATGATCAGATAAAAGGCCTGATCGGGGCTGGTTACTATCCGAATAAATCAGAACTTATGATAGATGCACTCCGATATTTGTTCTCCCAACGCCAGGATCTGAGAGTAGCATCTGCAGTTGAGTTATACCAGGAAGGAAAAGTGACGTTGTCCAGAGCCGCCGAAATCGCAGGCATGATCAGTGAAGAATTTAAAGGGATCTTGGCAGAAAAGGGGCTGAAAATCAAAGTGCAATCATTGAGTGATGAAGAGTTTGACGAAGGCCTGAAACTTATCAAAGATATTAGAGAGAATAGTAAATGATACTTGTAGATACAAATATCCTCTCTACATTTGGAAAAGTTGGTAGGGTCAAGCTGCTTTTTGACCTATTTCAAACTAAACTGTCTATATCGTCCAATGTTTTTTGTGAAATATTCATTGCTTACGAGAAGGGATATTTTTTTGCAGAATCTGTTCTTGATTGTATCAAAAATGAAAAGATAGATGTTGTTGCCGTTGACCAGAATGATTTACCTTATATGCTAGGTCTTCCAAAATCTTTTGGGCCGGGTGAGCGAGACAGTATCGTAATGTGTAAAAGTAGAGGATATGTATTTCTCAGTAATGAGAAGAAGGTGTACAATTATTGCAAAAAGCACGGCATGCAATGTCTCTTGCTACCCCATATATTGAAATCATTATGGAAAGAAAACATCCTGTATAAAGAGGATGTTGGAGAATTAATCACAGAAATCGAATCCAGGGACAACACCATGATAACTGATAAGGATTCCATATTTAGTTAATTACAACTTGCTTATAGAGGGTGGCTGAATCCTGTGAGCTAATATGATAGACAGCGTGCAGGAGAAGATTTGGGCGCTGGAGCCTGCCGAATAAATCAGGAAGTATGTGACCAGGCCTGTGGTGGGTTATGTGGTAGGGATAAGCGCGCCGCCGGGCAAGACCATGGGCCATGCCGGTGCCATTATCAGCGGGGGCGGCGGGACTGCGAAAGAGAAGATCGAGGCGCTGGAGGGTGCCGGGGGATGTGGCTGAGAAGATGAAGAGGATGATCTGATCAAATCTGTGTTTCAGGATTTAATTGATTTGAGATTCCCTTCGCAAAAGTCGATTATCCTCGGGTCTTTAATCTCTTTTCCAATTACCAGCGCATGTTCATAGTAGTCGATTGCCTTTTCGACCTGCCCCAGATGACTGTATGCCAACCCGAGGTTTCCGAGGTGGTTTCCTTCTCCCCGCTTGTCACCTATTTCTTTTGATATCACCAGGGCCTCT
>DAOUWY010000156.1 GCA_030666885.1 Methanosarcinales archaeon | reverse complement strand
TTTTGCATGTACTAATTTTGCATCTGTTAGATCTGCATTGCTAAGATCAGCTCCGATTAAATTTGAATTTCGTAAATTAGCATCTCTTAGATCGGCATTTCTAAAATTAGCTTTCTCTAAATCGGCGCTTTTCAGATTTATACCTTTTAATTCTTCCAAAGGCCAATTTTTATTCAAATCCAAGTCGTATTTTGTAAGCGTTACTCTGTTATCTTCCAAATTTACTGTGATATAAATTGGAAAATTATACCAACTTTCAGACTCTAAAGCAAACCGAGAATTGCGGTTTTGTACAAGACGAATGGGATCTGGAAAAGATTCGGAAAGCCTATACTCAACACTTCTTACTTTTTCAAGCTTTTCATCTGGTTCATTCTTGGAAATAAAAACTTTCCACTTGAACAATTTGTCCTTCCCGTGGCTCCCAATGGATATCGAATAGTTCTCAAATTTAAATTGTTCCTGTTCCATGATTATCTCTCCACAACTTTTCTATTAATTTGATGTGAGGCATATAAGTAAAATGGGCTTACTTCCCACTTCCTTCCTTTATCGTATATGTTTAGCTTACCATTTTCCATTCTCGCCATGAATTTATCAGTCCTATCGTCATCGATTTTAAATATTATTTCAGTTTTTTCTTTGTTAAGATTTAGCGAAAGATGATTTATTTCAGTAGTTACCTTTATGGTATTACCATTATCGATTTTTTCGATTTCTTCTGTTTTTACCCAATCAATTTCAAATTTCTGTTTTAGAAATTCAATGAGTTTACCGTTATCGTTTCCTGGAATTTCGTCCCAGCTAAACAAATACCCTTTATCCTCGACCATTTCCAACGAAGCTGAAAAATCAGGATTGTCATCGAGCAATTTTAAAGTCCATACTTGCTTTCCATCTTCACTAAGACCACCTAAAGTAAGGATTGGATTACTTACTTTAGGTTTGGATTTATCATCTTTAACATCTTTAATCGTTAATTTGCACTCCATAAATTTTAATTTCTGAACTTCTTTATTCGGAAGGTCAAACATTAAGTTAACAAAAAGAGGTTCTTCCTTTTTTGGCCATTCTTTTGGATGATAAAAAGCAAGTGGATTTTTTATGGTTATTATTGCAACGATTAACAAAGTCAATAATAGAAGTCCTAATGGTGCTAATATTGAAACCTCATTAGTAAATGCAGCTGTCCCAATGAGGATACCATCTAGTATAAGTGCAATTAGTGTAAAAAAACTAAGTGGAGTTTTTACAGAGTCAATAAATCTAATCCAATCTTTAGTCATGCTCCTGACCACCTGATTAAATTAATATACTATAATGACATGTACGGCATCAAATATAAATTTTATCAATCATCAAGATACCTGGAAAACCTTTCGATCGAATCCAGTGAAACACGCCCGCCCATTGCACGTCTTGTCCCATTAAGCGTAACCGGACCAGGTACGGATGCCATAAACGTCGTAGCAACTGCTTCCAGTTTCTCAATATGGCGCACTTCATATCTCCGGGCTACATCATGATTGATGATATCACGGTATATCTGTAAGACCATTCTCTCCTTAAGGTCAGGTTCGGGAGTAAGCACGACTGCCGGAAAGGTCAATGCTGAGATATACCCTGATGCCAAGCTCTTGATCTTTCCAGCATCCGACAGTGGATCATCGGGATCGATGCCGTGAAACCGGAGGTATTCGGAAAGGTCCAGGGGGAAGACCTCCAGGTCCGGATGTCTTCCAGTCAGCGGCACAGTTCTATTTTCCAGTTATTTTCAAGACGCTGATTCATGCAGATTTAAGATTGCATCTGCGGGTTAATTTCTGCAGAAATCCAGCACAATCCATTCCTTCCCTCTCCCGCCTCCCGACATTTCCACTCGCTTGCGCTGCCTCTGTTCACCCGGCCGCCCCTCACGTTCAAACCCACACCCTGCGCCTGGTTGCAAAATATATGGGCGGCTGCCTCGGTTGTTGGTTGCTGCCGGCGGCAAGTATGTAGGTTAAAATATATAATGGTCTTCAATAGGTTAATTGCAAGTAAACCACCAATAATATTACAACAGGAAATATGAAAAATTATGCACAATAGAGTTGTGCATAATGGTCTACAATAGGTGAACTTGAGAATAATAAACGAGTGGACAAAGCTCATAGGACACGAAAAAGCAAAAATCGTAGCAGATATATTTCTCGACAAGAAAATAGACCTCGACTTCCCAAATCTTGGACTGGGCGACCTCACACACATAAAGAAGAGCATCATCGCAGAACTGGAGGATGTCGGCAATATCCTAATGGAATTACACGGAAACATCCTGAGTCATGAGGAGATTATAAAGATGATTGACCTACTTGCCAGCGACCTCATTTCCAAAACCTTACCCTATGCATTCATAAAAAACATCTCCGAGACATTACTGGCTGAAGAACATCATGACAAGGAACTCGATGAGGAAATCGAATACATCAAGAAAGTTTTAAACGGTATACATCGCCATAAAGGGGAGATTGAATAAAAAAGAACAAGTACCGCATGGGTTATATTTATGATAAGGATTAATAGAATTATTTGGAAAGAAACATTTGTTGAGAAAATTATAAGTAAACACCACGTGACTATGTTTGAAGTGGAAGAAATCCTGTACAGTAAAAAGAAAGTATACCGTGTCGCAAAAGGCGATGTTAGCGGTGAAGATGTACACATGGCACTGGGGAAAACCAGCGCAGGACGGTATCTATCCGTGTTCTTCATCTTGAAAAAAGATAATAGCGTGCTACCGATCAGTGCACGGGATATGGATAGCAAAGAAAGGAGGCAATATAGACATGAATAAAAGAAAAGACACGATTCCTGAGCATTTCAGTAGTGCTGAAGAAGCCGGCGAGTTTTGGGACACCCACTCTGCCGCTGAGTACTGGGATGAAATGGAAGAAGTGGAGATGGAATTTGACATCCGGAAACGTACATTTCTGGTGCCAGTAGACAACCAGATTTACCGGCGTGCTGATGAGCAAGCAAAAGCAAAACACAGCACAGTAACACAAATAATCAACACAATACTGGATCGCGAACTCCTCGGGGCAAAATAGTATTCTACATTTCTTCTTTTCAGCCGCCCCGCTCTTTATACCAGAACGTCACACCAAAACAGCACTTCTCTCCCTCCGATTCTCGTTCATACTTATCGATCTCACCAAACTTGCGCACAACATATTTTATTATTGGATCACACGTTATCTAAGAATTCATATTTTCACATGGCTCCCGCATAATATCAAGACTGACTTTTCGACCCTGGCGTGTCATCACAGTCTTTGCGGACTTTGCGCTCTTTGCGGTGAAACAGTGAACGGCAGCCATCAATCTGCGTTTATTTGCGTTCATCTGCGGTTAATCAGCATAAATCTGCGTTTAATATAATTGTTGAAATCACTGGATTTTGGTATTGTACCACCTATCAGATATCAAGCAGCCATTTCCAGAGCGGATAATATGTAATCTTCACCCCATCCCGTTCTACAGTCTCACCGGTATCCTCTGTCAGTATCATAGCATTGGCAACTCCCAGCTCCTCACACGCCCGGTAAAGTGAACGCTCTTCCCGCTTGCGGGTCTTATCATCTCGCACATCCCATGACACCTGCAATAATACCTGCACTTGCTGTCCTGTTTTTTGTACGAAATCAACTTCATAGCCGCCCATGTTTTTCCAGTAATATATCTCACTGCCACGCCTTTTTAGTTCAAGTAATACTGCATTCCTCAGTCCTGTATCCACCGCGTATGTCTTTTTATTCTGCTTGAACTGGCTCTTGAGTTTGTAGGAAATAACTTTATTGATTAGTATCAAAACAACTATTTTTTAACACTATAGTATCCACATATACGCCAGATCAAAACCGTACTTCGCCAGCTATGGCTCAGAAACTTGCAGACCATATTTGGACATTGAATGAATTATTAACGTTCAGAGTGCCTTTTCAGTAAATCGTGGACATGACCGTCTAAGGCAAGCTCTTAACATTTAGTTCTCATTTTTTTTTAGATAAACAATAACCACTATTATAGCTATAATTCCCATCAGTATCCAAAATACGGGCATTCCCTTTGTCGAAGTAGCTTCAGGTGTAGGCGTGGGATCAGATACAGTACCGGAATCAGGTGTAACAGCAGGTTCTCCGGCACCAGAGTCCCCGATCTGACCCAGTATCAGGAAAGTATGGAATCCCGGGGTCGGCGATGAATACTGGTTGTATCCGCCCACTTGCCCGGTCGGTGTGGTCTCAAGAGACTGCCATTTGCCGTTGTTGTGCCTGTACATAATGACGGAGGCAGGGTCGACATTATACTTATCGAACCAGCTTGCAGGTACCTGGAAATTAACAACTGAATTAGATAACTTACCTTCAGACCATCCAGTGGTTCCAATAAATATGTTCACATACTTGAATATTATGCCGTCGGGCAGGTCACTGGTAATACTGCCTGGCCTGCCTGCCAGGACTTCGATTCTAGCTGCTACCTGACCGTAGTTTCTATCGGGTGTAACTTCAACTGATGTTATAACATCGTTGAAGTTGTAGGTCGAAGAACCACCAGCTCCGAGATATATCCTTGAGACTACTGTTTTTTCTACATTCTCAGGTTCATCGCTGCTGCTTACACCAATGCCGCCGCTTCCGCCGTTGTCTGTTGGTTCATCAGGACCTGTGTATGAAAGACTGCTATTAGTGGCACTATTGCTGGCGTTATCATATGCAGTTACAGTTATAGTATTGGTTCCGTAACCTGCAGTGATGGTGCCGTTCCATAGTGCACCGGATTGGTGGGTCAGTAAAGTGCTTCCGGCAGTCACACTTGCGAGATTTGTATCTGTAACATTGACACTTACAACGATTTGCTGACCATAGCTTGGAGATGTATCACTAAGTGATACGTTATGTATCACAGGATCTGTCGTATCCACAATAACATTTACTGTTGCATTAGTGGTATTGACATTGCCTGCCGCATCTATTGCCGATACATTGATCTCATAATTGCCATCTGTTCCAAATGGTACGTTTGATATCTTGAAGGTAGTACCTGAAACTGCAACAGAATAATTTGTGATCGAGCCATTGACATAAACCGTCACATTTGCCGTATCTGTATCAGTCGTACCGATTACCCATGTGGATGTTGATCCTAATGTCTCACCATTTG
>DAOUWY010000020.1 GCA_030666885.1 Methanosarcinales archaeon | reverse complement strand
GGATATTTCCAGCACTTCATTGAACCTGCCGGTTGTAAGGGCAGTCCTGCCAACTTTTGAGCAGTATACGCTTGATCGGGAGCGCAAGGGTAAGCGCATGAAGATCGGACGAAAACCCAGGACCAGGACCAAACGAACCTTCAAACCACGGCCGGTGACATGACAGAGATTGTGGTCTTTACCGGAACCAGCCTTAGCTGGGAGGAAGCAGGGTCGTTGCTTGATGCAGATTACCGGCCGCCTGTTAAGAGAAACGATATCAATATCCTGGTGGATAAAGGTGGTCCTGATATCATAGGCATCATTGACGGCATCTTTTTTGACAGGGCTGCAGTGGCCCACAGGGAGATCATCCGTGCAATGAAGGCAGGGGTTACCGTGGTTGGGGGCTGCAGTATGGGGGCACTCCGGGCATCTGAACTTGATACTCACGGGATGATCGGGGTGGGCTGTATCTATGAATGGTACCGCGACGGGGTTGTGGAATCAGATGACGAGGTAGCTGTCACGTTCCATCCTGAAACACTTGAACCGCTATCGGTCCCGCTGGTTAATATGAGGGCAACCCTTGAACATGCTGTGGTAAATAGGGTTATCAACCAGCACCAGAGCGATATACTGCTTGAAGCTGGCAAGTCTATGTACTATCCTGACAGATCCTACCATGCAGCGGTGAAGAAAGTAGCGGAATCGGGTCTGATCTCATCATCCGAGCAGGATGTTATCATAGGTTTTCTTGTTGACAATGAAGTTGATGTGAAGCGGGAAGATGCGCTACTGGTTATTGAGAAGATTAAGGAACTGGCAGGGTCTTGTTAGAAGCCTGTTGTTTTTATCATAATCGTGACACTTAAAATGTGACGATCTTTAAAATTCCATACTTATTGCAGTGGCCACCCATGATGATGAACTTATCGAACTGGCCAGGCAACTGAACAGGGAACACACCCGGAATTTCTAGTTCCAGATGCTGATGGGGGCGCATGACAAACGAAAAGTGGAACTGGCAGGGGAGGGGTATAAGGTCTGTGGTTATATGCTCTACGGCAAGGGCTGGCTGGGTTATTTCCTGCGCAGGCTCAATGAGCAGAAGCGGGATATTAGGACGGCATTGGTTTGTTTAATTAAAGGAGATTGAAGTAGTGGGTTTGCTGGTTATTGATATTATATTTTAACTGCTATTGTAAGGCCATGCACTTTTATAGTCCAGCCACAAACCTGACCGCAAGAAATTAATTTTATTCCTCTTAGAGTAGGGGCTGAGGCTGGAACTTAATCGACAGCAGGTCGCAATTGAGTGCAGGGAAGAAAATGCCAATATTTGGCGAAAGAAGTATTAATGTCAGGATTTATTAATATAGCTGGTGTTAAGAATTGAAAAATCCAACTGAGTTTCAATCTCTTATTCGACTAAAAGAAGGTTTGGTACAAATAAAGGGAAAAGTATATAATAAAATTCCAATGATAAGCAAAATAAAAGATACAATTAAATTACCATATTTATTTTACCTGTTTGTCCTTTTAATTTCGATTATTGTAGTCATAGCTATTTTAATTCATATTGATATAAATATCTTTTGTAGCGCCTCAAAAGAAAGCACCCTATACTTATTGAGTGCTATGGCTCAAGCGTTAGCGACAATTCTGGCTATTGTTCTTGGTTTTTCATTTGTTGCGATTCAACTTTCAACACAGATTGCCAATACAAGAGTTCTTGATTTGTATTTGAAAAGCAAAGCTTTTTGGACAATCCTTGTAGTATATGGATTTTCTATTTCGTACGACTTATTGTTATTAAGGATTATACAAAAAGGAAATGTAACAATTCTAGTAAATCTAATTAACATTAGTATCTTTTTAACCATAATTTCATTCATTTCTCTATTTCCTTATGCACACTATACGATTCAACGTTTAAAACCTGAAAAAATTATTCAAGGAATTATCGAGATCAGATCTGACGATATTGAACTGCTAAAACGTGATACTATTTTACCCATCGCAGATATTATGAATAAATCTATAATTACTGACGATTCACATACTTTGAAGGTTGGATTGGATGAATTGGTGAAATTAAATTTGGAAATAATTAAATCTGAAAAAAACAGCGCATATAAATTTGAAATTCTTAAATATTATTCGAGGAAAATTTTCCGACTTATAGATACCGCTTTTTCTAATAATCAGGAAGATTCTATTCTCGAAATCACAGATTCTCTTAGAAATATCGGAATATCGTCAATTAAGATGAGATGGATTGAAGTGCCTTCTGACTATGAAGCAGAAATGAAAAATGATGAAACAATTAAAAGTGGAATTAGTTTACCTGATAAAACAGACAATTATGATAAAATTACTTCAGAAATTGAAAATATTTTAACTTATATTTATATCAAATCAATTGAGAGAAAATGGAGCAAAGCAACTAGATCATCACTGAATGCAAAAGGAGACCTTTTAGTAACATCTCATGAAGAATTAATTTTATATCCAATATGGGAAAAATATCAGATATTAAATGATTTTATGCAGTTGTCTGAAGACGAAAAGATTTTTTCAATTGAATATTTTATAGAGACAATTCGCAATATCTTAATCGAACTGATTGACAAAGAAATTAATTTTGATCACCAGCATTATGACAAGGTAATCAAAGATATTCTTAGTAATTCATTGCAAATCGTAGATGAGAAAAATTGTTACAAGGTAAGACAGATTATTGATTATATCATCGATATAGGAATTGAAGCAGCAAATAAAAATCACGGATTTAAAGACATTGTAAAAGATTATTTTAAAATAATCGCAGCTAGTGAAATATGTTATTCTGATCCAATTTTTACAATCGGGAATAAAGGATTGGGTTTTGCTTCAATGTCTAAAAAAACCGAAACTCTCTGGATATGTTCAGTCTTAAAAGAATTGGGGGACGTTTATTTACTTAAAGATATGGATAAATCCCTTAGCAATATATTTGATTTCTTGGAGGGAATTGATGGCAACTTTAGAAATAAAGAATCAAATGATGTGTTAGAAGTCACAAGAAAGATTATTGAGATAATCGAAGAATTTGGATATAAATCCATAGACCATGAGCTAGAAATGTCTATAAAGGGAACTTTGAGTTCTTTGATTCAAATAGGCATGATGAATGATAATATCGATTTGAAAAATCGACTTTGTGAAATGCTAAAAAATATGCAAGGTAAACTGGAAAATAAAGATTATTTTAAATCAGTTTTGAAAATATTTGAAAATAAGCAAGAATATGAATTAGGAAAATTCCACGAATTTAATGAGTTTTGCGGTTTTGATGATGTTAAAACTTCGTAGTCATTCTTAAATTTTAAGATGCCACTTTTAAATATTGGACTATAAATTACCTACTCCTTCACATGCTTCGCAAACATATTGAACAAAATTCCCATCTTCTCGTACTGCGCCGTCTCCACATGTGAATACCTAATAGGCTTCTTATGCTACCTGGCCTCCTTTTTCAACATCTCATACGGATTATTAGACCGCTTTACCAGCCGCTCATCATTAGTACCCGCCGCCGGATTGACCATACCTGCCGGCGATAGGTTATGATTCTGCAAACAATCGCATCGTGCTCAAATTTGTGGACGGTTGCGGGATGGCGATTGGGTCGCAGTAGATGGCAGTGTCGATGCTTTTCCCCTTCAATTTCATAAGTCATCCAGTGTAAAAAGCAAAATATCCTCATCCTCTGCAGCATCGCGTAAACGTTTTGAAAAACCGCTTTTTGAGAACAGGCAGTAATGCTCTGTACGTGCATTATGGTTCCATTTGATCAAACTCCTTTTGTCTTTGAGCTTTGTTAAAATATCCACATCAATCTTGCGATTGTTCCATTTACATTCCCCTATGAGAATATCTTTTGTATCATCGTTTAAAGCAACGATATCAATCTCATCACCTTTGCGGTTCCACCATGAACCTATGTTTTGGAACACAAATGGAAGTTTTTTTTCATCATTTGATCTGTACAGGAACTCAACACAAATATTCTCAAAAACCGGCCCGATGTACTGATCAAGTTCAGATTCGATTTTTGAAAGAACATACTCTGGTCTGCCACTCTCAATAAATCCGCGGTTCTTATGAATGAAGCGAAACCAGAATTTAAAAAAATTGTCTTTGATAAAATACCTGCCCTTTTTGGATCTGGATGGTTTTTCATTCACTGGAACTTTGCGCACCAGGATTTCATATTCATTGATGAGATCGGACATATAAGGTCCAAGACTGGTATTTTTGATACCGGTACGGTTTGCTATGTCATTCAAAGTGCTTGCTCCGCTGGCAATTACTTCTAAAATTGAAAAATATATCCTGTATTGAGTTCCGAATTCACTGATCAATATATTCGTACCTTCATCAAGAAGGGGGGCACCAAGATCTATGAATTGTTCTGAGATGATGTTCAATAGCGTTCTGTCAGCTACATTCTCTAATAATTCGTAGTATTTCAGAACTCCACCGAATATGGAATATATTTCAATAGATGTGCTGATTTCCAGATCCACCAGGATATCTTTGCAAACATCATACTGCAGGGGTTTTAGATTGAACAGTGCATCCGAGCGTCCGAATAGTGGTGTTTTATAGTCTTTGAACAGGTGTTTCATAAGACCGATGTGAGAACCAAGGAATAAAAATGAATATTTCCGTTCATCTTTGTATTTATCCCAATATTTCTGTATGATAGAAAAAACGCTGGTGTTGATTTTTTTAAAGTTCTGGAATTCATCGAAAATGAAAATCTCTTTGTCGGATAGCGTAAACAAAAAACCAAAAAAATCATCGAAATCCGTAAAACCAGGAACATAATCACAACGTTCCATCAATATAGTCCTGAAATCATCAAGGATTAGCCGTTCTTCCTTTTCTGTTACAAAAAAGTAAAATGAGTCTTTTCCAAAAACATGCTGCACAAGCCGTGTTTTGCCAACACGACGCCTACCGTAGATCACAATCATTATGCTCTTGTCAAGCGATGTCAATGTTCTGAGTTTCTTGATCTCACCTTCACGATCATAAAATTTCATGAATAAATATATAGTTACTTTGTATTTAATAGTTATTGTTAATCACAATAATTGTCAATCACAATTACTTGAAGATAATTGGTATTTGTAACAGTTTCTGCTTATTAATATCATCGGCACTGATGCCGTGGGTCACCGAATCACGTATATCACCGGGACCAAAGGATCAGCCTGCTGTGAACCTTCCGGTCATAAGGGCCGTGTTGCCCACCTATAAACAGTACACCTTGATCGGAAATGCTGGGGTTACCGTGGTCGGTGGCTGCAGTATGGGGGCGCTTAGGGCATCTGAACTTGATACTCACAGGATGATAGGGGTGGGATGGATATATGAGTGGTACCGCGACGGTGTTGTGGAATCAGATGACGAGGTGGCTGTCACGTTCCATCCGGAGACGCTTGAACCGCTGTCGGTCCCGCTGGTCAATATGAGGATGACCCTTGGATCTGCTGTGGAAGAAGGGATTATCAACCTGCACCAGAGTGATATGCTACTTGAGACGGCTAAGTCGATGTACTATCCTGACAGGACCTATGCGGCTATGGTAAAGAAGAGTGTGGGCCAGGGCCTGATTCCTGAAAATGAGCAGGATACTGTCATTGACTACCTGATCCACAATGAAGTGGATGTTAAGCGTGAAGATGCCTTGCTGGTTATTGAGAAGATAAAAGAACTAGCAGGATTGTAAGGAGGGGGCGGGTACTTAACAGCAACCATTGTTATCAACTCTGCATGTTTATACTTAAATATATACCTAAATATGCTTTAAGTTTATTTCCACCAAATTTCACACAAATGCATCATCCCCAAGATTTATTACCCATTAACGTATTTATAATCCACTCACAACATGCCAGTTTCATAGGCGGGATACGTCCCGCAGGGATGTGGCCCCTTCAAGGGCTGAACCGTGAAACCTGGACACTTATTAGGAGATAACGAAATATGGCAAAATCAATGTATGGTCATATCAGGGATGCCTGGAAGGACCCTGACTCAACGTATGTGCACGAACTCAGATGGCACAGGCTCCAGGAATGGAGACGTGAAGCCTCAGTACAGAGAATAGACAAACCCACAAGACTTGACCGGGCACGCAGCCTGGGCTACAAGGCCAAGCAGGGTGTAGTCATGGTCCGGGCTGGTATCAGGCGTGGCAGTGCCCGGAAATCACGATATATCAGGGGACGCAGGACCAAGCGTATGGGCATGAGCAAGATCACCCGCGGCAAGAGCATCCAGCGTATTGCAGAAGAAAGGGCAGCAGGCAAATTCCCCAACCTGCAGGTGCTTAACTCATACTGGGTAGGCGAGGACGGCAAGCACAAATGGTACGAGATCATCATGGTGGACCCGGCACATCCGGTCATCAAGAACGACCCCAGATTGAATTGGTTATGCCATCCCAACCAGAAAGGACGGGTCTTCAGGGGCAAAACAAGTGCCGGAACAAAGGGCAGAGGCCAGCGCAAACGCGGCAAAGGTACTGAAAAGACCAGGCCCAGCATCAGGTCTCGTGGTAATTTAGGTAAGTGAGGTCTGTGACCTCACATCATTTTTCCAGGTTTTAAACAAACCTGAATGCCCGATTAACTATCGGTCGTAATGGGCGATTTATTCTACTTTAAATGAAAATTGTATGCAGAAATGATTCATTATATCCATCTGCGCACAAGTGCACAGGCTACTGAAGACCCGGAAAAGGTACGATCAGCCCTAAAGCTGCTTCTTCCTCCTCCGGGACGAACCGCAAAAAAAGATTCAATCATCGTGAATGAGACCATCACTACAGGGTACCACGACAACCCCATTATTGTGATGGAGGCAGACCTAAAGCAAAACAAGGACTGCCAGTATCTGGTTGACCGTATAAGGGAACACCTGGGGCCTGCAGGTATTTCCCGGCTTGCAGCCGAACTGGAAAATCGAGTGGATGATGACTGCAACCTGTACATCAGGTTTAATAAGCAGGAAGCATATCTGGGCAAATTGATGACGACCACAAAATCCGATTCCATCCTTATACGGATAAAAATAAAAGCCTTTCCGGCCAGACCCGAAAAAGCGATACAAGCCGCACGGTCACTTTTAGGCGTTGGAGAATGATCATGGGCATAATAAAGAGTTCGGACTTCTATGACCTTAACGTCCATACACTGCCTGACTATGCAGATTCCCAATCAAGGATGATACTGGAAGCAAAGGATATGGGATATTCAGGCATCTGCCTGACCTCGGTCAACTCTGGAAATAAATTCCGTGGTACTGATATCACTACGCCAACCCCCAGGGATTTTGAGATATATACAGGAATCGAGATCCAGGCGGATAATGTATCCAAACTTAATAAATATATAAGCAGGTCAGTAAACAAAGTGGATATCATCAGTGTCAGCGGAGGTAATGACGATATAAATCGCGGTGCTGTTGAGAATGGGCACGTGGACATACTTGCCCACCCTGCATCCCAAGGTAAACCCCTGAACCATGTACTATCTAAAGCGGCGGCAGATAACGGCGTTGCCATTGATTTCAATATAGATGCCCTGATCCGGCACAGGGGGGCAAGCAGGGTCAGGATACTTACTGCCTTAAGGCAAAATGCCAGGCTGGCACGCAAATTTGACGTACCCATGGTCATCACCAGTAATGCCAGGTCACACTATGACCTGCGCGGACCCAGGGAGATGATGGCACTGGGAATGCTAATGGGTATGACCCAGGAAGAAGCATTACATGCAATATCAACGGTATCCGGCTCTATTATCAACAGGAACCGTAATAACAACCGCATTATGGATGGAGTGGAAGTGGTAGAATGAAGATCCTGCCCCCTACTTTGAGAGAATCGAACAGGTATCTGGCCATTTCCATAACATCAGAAGGGGACATACCAAGGCGGGACCTTGTTAATGAAATACTCTTTTGTGCAGCGACACTTCTTGGGGATGCAGGGAGCAGTGAGATGGGGATCCGTCTCATGTCGTTCGAGGAGAATAAGGGTATTATCCAGTGCAGGGTGGATAGGATGTGGGAAACAAGGGCCGTACTTGCAATTGTAACAGCGATAAAGGGAATGCGGACCAGGATAAAGGTATTGGGTGTATCAGGAACCGTCAGGGGAGCGACAGAAAAGTATTTACTGACACAAGACATAAATGAGCCCGAACCCGAGAGAAAAAGAACCCAAACAATAAAAGAATGTAAGCTGATCATAGATGTGGGTACTATTTCCGGTAAAATAGTAAACCGGAATAATAACGAAATAGATTTGTTGTCAGAGGACCCACATTCTTTAGAAATACTAAATCGTTCTAATACCAGATATTTTGGTATTACGGTTTTTGACATTAAAGATAAGGAGATTGATGTATAATGCAGATGGCACCTCAAATGGGATATGATAGGGCGATAACGGTTTTTAGTCCTGATGGCAGGTTGTTCCAGGTGGAATATGCCCGGGAAGCTGTCAAACGCGGAACGACGGCAGTAGGAGTAAAAGCAGTTGACGGCGTTGTACTGCTTGTAGATAAACGAATAACAAGTAAATTACTTGAAGCTGAATCTATTGAAAAGATATTCCAGATCGACGATCATATGGGTGCAGCCACATCTGGTCTTGTGGCTGATGCCAGGGCACTGATCGACAGGGCGCGGGTAGAGTCCCAGATCAATAAAGTATCGTATGACGAGCCCATTGGCGTGGACGTCCTGGCTAAGAAGATCTGCGATTTCAAGCAGACCTATACCCAGTACGGTGGAGTCAGGCCCTTTGGTACGGCATTATTGATTGCCGGTGTTGAGGATAGTGCGGCAAGGCTCTTCGAGACCGACCCCAGCGGTGCCCTGCTTGAATACAAAGCTACCGGAATAGGTGCGGGCCGGGCTGAGGTTATGGAGGTCTTTGAAGAGAAGTATACCGATGACATCAAGCTCACGGACGCAATATTACTTGGTCTGGAAGCTCTTCATAGTACAACAGAGGACAAGTTTGATGCTTCTACCATCGAGGTAGGTGTAGTTGAACTTGAAACCAGGCAGTTCAAGAAACTCAGTTCCGAAGAAGTTGCCGATAATGTCAATGTGATATTGGAAAATCATTCAAACAAAGAAGAAACCGGAACTGAAGAAGATGTTGAAAGTGAAGAGATGATCGAAGAAGAGACCGGGGAAGAATAACCGATCTCAATACAAATTGTTGGTTTTATCATGGTCACATTGGATGATGCCGTAATTGCCAGGCTTAAGAAAGGTGGGAAGCAGTTCGAAGTATATGTGGACCCGGATGCAGCTTTTTCCATGAAAAGGGGTGAAGAGATAGACATGGAAATGGTACTGGCAGTTGAAGACGTTTTTGAAGATGCCAGCAAGGGCGACCGTCCTGCAGAAAAGGATATTGATAATACATTCGAGACACAGGATACATTTGAAATTGCCAGGCAGATCATTCTGCATGGTGAAATACACCTGACAACAGAACAGAGGAAAAAGATACTTGAGGACAAAAAACGCCAGATAATCAGCATGATCGCTGCCAATGCCATTAATCCCCAGACCAAGACCCCGCATCCGCCTATGAGGATCGAACATGCCATGGAAGAGGCGGGTGTGCATATTGATGCCATGAAGAGCGTGGATGACCAGGTGAATATCGTGATGAAGGCGATACGCCCTATCATCCCCATACGTTTTGAAGAGATCAGTATCGCAATAAAGATTGGTATGGATTATGCCCCGAAAGCTTACGGCCCTGTATCAAAATTCGGCACACTCACAAAAGAAGAATGGCAAAAGGATGGTTCATGGATTGGCGTAGTCACAATACCTGCTGGTTTGCAGGACGACCTGTTCGGTCTGGTTAACCACCTTACCAAGGGAAACGCAGAGATAAAGATCCTGAAATGAAATTCGAATTATTACTAGATTACCAGGTTGAGGTTATGAAAAATGGATAAGCACATTGTGGTGCCAGGTGAGTTTCTTTCTGACGATGTCAAGAAAGCAGGAGACGGCACCTATGTGAGTGAGGGAAAGGTTTATTCAAATCTTTTCGGACTTGCAAGTGAAAAGGAAAAGATACGGGTGGTTTCCTTATCAGGAAAGTATATTCCACAGGATGGGGATTTGATCGTGGCCACTGTGAGTGAGATTACTTTCTCGAACTGGATCATGGATATCAAATCACCATATGAGGGATTGCTTAATGTATCTGAATATCCGAGACGTATTGATTCCTCAGACATGGTTAAATACCTGGATGTTGGTTCATCCGTGCTTGTTATGGTTAAAAATGTTTCACGTTCCATGAAGATAGAACTAACAATGAGGAACAATAAGTTAAAACCCATTACCAGTGGAAGGATTGTCCAGATCTTGGCAGTAAAAGTGCCAAGGATGATCGGCAGAAATGGATCCATGATATCTATGTTGAAAAAGGAGACAAACTGCAACATCTTTGTTGGCCAGAACGGAGTTGTCTGGATAACCGGCAAGGACCATGATATGGATAGGGCTATAGAAGCGATACAGATTATTGAAAATGAAGCTCATATTGATGGACTCACTGATCGGATAAGTGGTTTCCTGAAAGGAAATGTGGAAAAAGAACAAGAAACAGTGAAACCAGCAGGTTCAAAGATATTGGATGAACTACTGGACTGATTGATTGAGTTGAGAGAGGAAAGAGAGGAATTGTAAATGACAGACAAACCAGAAAAGTTCATAGATGAAAATGGCATTCGTTCTGACAATAGGCGGGCCAACGAGATAAGGGATGTTAAAATCGAGGTCGGCGTATTGAGCCGGGCCGATGGTTCGTGTTATCTTGAATTCGGTAAAAATAAGGTAATGGCAGCAGTTTACGGTCCGAGGGAAGTACACCCCAGGCACCAGCAAAAATCCAACAGGGCTATTGTAAGGTACAAGTACAATATGGCTTCTTTTTCGGTAGAGGACCGCAAGCGTCCAGGGCCTGACCGCCGCAGTATTGAAGTTTCAAAGGTAAGCCGTGAAGCTCTTGAGGACCAGATATTCACTGAATATTTCCCTAAATCTGCAATAGATATTTTTGTGGAGGTCCTGCAGGCAGATGCAGGTACAAGGACGGCAGCCCTTAATGCTGCATCCGTTGCCTTGGCAGATGCAGGAATCCCGATGAGGTCACTGGTCTCAGCGTGTGCTGTCGGAAAGGTAGATGATACTCTTGTACTGGATTTGAACAAGGATGAGGACAATTATGGCCAGGCAGATATGCCTATAGCAATGACACCTGATGGCAAGATCACACTGCTCCAGATGGACGGCCACCTTACTGAAGAGGAGTTCAGGCAGGGCCTGGAAATGGCACAGGAAGGGTGCAGGCAGGTATATGAAATGCAAAGGAAGGCACTGATCGATTATTATTCTAAGAAAACAGAGGTGTCGGGCACAGAGGTCACTGCTGCAGAAGATGTCAAGAAAGATGCACCAGAGGAAACCGAAGGCGTCACTCCACTCGAGGTAACTGAAGATATCGAAGATACCGAAAAAATTGACGATACCAATGAAACCGGAGATGCCGAAGAAACTGAAGATATTAGAGAAACCGGAGATTCTGAAGATACCGTCAAGGCAGGCGATGTGGGGGAGTCGGAAGATTCCGGCGAAGAGGTTCCTTACACAGGGGAAAACGCTGATGAGACTGACGGTCAAATGGATGAGAGTGAGGAGGAGAGTTCCAATGAATAAGGAAATAGTTTCAATAATCCAGAAGGACCAACTGTATAATCTAATGCTGAAGGGTGAGCGGGCAGACGGCCGGGCGTTTGATGAGATCAGGGAAATTAAGATTGAAACTGGTGTAATATCAAAGGCAGAAGGTTCGGCCCGTGTGGAAATTGGCGATACTAAATTAATTGTCGGTGTAAAGATCAGTCCGGGAACTCCTTTCCCTGATACACCTGATGTAGGTGTGATAATTACCAGCCTGGAACTTATACCTCTTGCATCTCCAGAATTCGAATCGGGTCCTCCAAGGGAGAATGCCGTAGAACTTGCCAGGGTGACTGATCGAGGTATCAGGGAATCCGGCGCAATAGATTTAAAGAAGCTGTGCATGATTGAAGGTGAAAAGGTCTGGATTATTTTCATCGACATACATGTGCTGGATGATGGCGGAAATATAATGGATGCGGCTGCACTTGGTTCTATAGCTGCATTGCTTACAGCCACAATTCCGGCAGAGCGGTATGAACTGGGTGAAGATGCACCGCTGCCAATAAGAGATATACCCGTATCTGTAACTGCTGTGGATATCGGTGGCGGAATTGTATTTGACCCATCCCTTCAGGAAGAAAGGGTCGCAAATACCAAGTTAACTGTGATATCCAATCAGGAAGGTGCACTTGCCGGCATGCAGAAGAGTGGCAGTGGTTCATTATCACCGGACCAGATTAACCACATAGTAGAAGTGGCCTGTAAGAAGGCACAGGATATAAGAGAAAAATTCCTGGAGATTTAAGATTATGGCGAAAAAATATACCCGTAAAGGTCACAAGACCCGCTCAGCAGGCAGGTTCGGTGTCCGTTACGGCAGAAAGAACAGGAAACTGGTTGCTGATATTGAAGAACGTATGAGACAGGGATATAAGTGCCCCAGGTGCGGTATTATTGCAATACGCCGTACCGATACTGGTATCTGGAACTGTAAGAAATGTGATTATACTTTTTCAGGCGGTACATATGTACCAAAGACATCTGTTGGGCTTGTTGCAGCAAGGTCTGTCAAGAAGGCAATGGAATCTGACATTTTATATGAGGAGATAGAAGATATCATTCCCGGGACCATTGAAGCTGAAGAGACCTCACAGGAAGTGGAAACTAAAGTAGATGCTGTATCAGAATTTGCAACTGATGTTGAAGCAAAAGTCGAAATGGATGAACAAGCAGATGCAGTAGTAGATACAGAAGTGGAAACGGAAATAGATACTACAGCTACGGATATTGCTGACGATACATTGTAGATAATCCACAGGTGAACTGATATATGGTTTATTACTGCACCCGTTGTAAGCGTCTGGTCGAGATCGACTATGAGGCTATGGGTATCCGATGTCCTTATTGCGGACATCGCATACTGATAAAACAAAGACCCACCCTGGTGAAAAGGGTGGAAGCAGTCTAGCGTAGGGTTTTTACAGGAGGGTACTTAGATACTCTCCATTTTTTTTATTTTTACTTTCTTAGGACTATTAAGGGGTTTTTGGTCTGGAAATCAAATCTGAGTTTTTTTTTGAAATAGATGGGGACATTCAGGTAGTGTACCAATCCCTTAAGCCTGAGCTGGAAGCTGTTCATCAACGTAGTACCACCGAATTGGGGATACAAGGTAATTCACTGGCTCTGAGGATATGTTCTGAGGATATGGTATCCATGAGGGCTGCCTTGAACGGATGGCTGCGACTTATAAGGATAGCGTTTGAGATGAATGCGACAATAGAAAGTTAGAAGTACTATTGTGGCATGAATGAAATCAAATTGATATATGAATAGGTGAATTTTAATGAGCGGAGAATTACCACCACAGGTCCAGAACCAGATTGCACAATTGCAGCAGGTACAGCAACAGGCCCAGGCTTTGGCGCAGCAAAAAAGCCAGTTAGAGATTATGGTAAAAGAGTCTGACATGGCTCTTGAGGAACTTGGAAAGATAGATGAGGACGTAACTGTTTTTAAGAATATTGGCAACTTGATGATAAAAGCCGAAAAAGGCAATGTTATCGAGGATTTAAAGGAAAAGAAGGAAACCCTTGATCTTAGACTTCAGACAATTATCAGGCAGGAAGAACGGATCCATAAGAGATTTACACAATTACAGGAACAACTTAAGACGTCTGTGGGTTCACCAGGAATGCATGCTGAATAAATTTCAGCTTTTGTAGGTATCAGACCATGGAAGTCGATGAGTTCGGTTTTTACAACCGGCTCCTGGATTATTCAAATATCCTATTTATCTGTCACCGGAATGCAGACCCGGATGCAGTAGGAAGTGCATATACGTTAGCTGAGGCTATGGGGGGAGTCGTTGGTGTGGTGGATGGATGCAACCGTGTTGCCAATATGTTGATCAATGCACTTGAAATCAAGGTTGTTGTAGGTCCTGATCCTTCAAATTATGATTTTACTGTAGTTGTGGATACTAGTACACAGGCGCAGCTTAATGATACAAAGTTAACAAAATATGCTGTCGTGGACCATCATTCAACATGTTCAATAAAGGATGATGCAGAATTTTATATACACAGGTGTGCCAGTTCTACTGCAGAAATTGTGTTCGAAATAATCAAGAGTATGGATGCTCCTGTCATGAGGAAGTCTGCCATATCCCTTATTACCGGTATTATCACTGATACAGGTAATTTTAAATATGCTTCACCCCAGTCATTAAGGACACTGGCAGAGATCATAGAGACCAGCGGAGTGGAATATGGGGAAGTGGTGGATATATTAGCATCCACGCCCCAGGATATCAGTATGAGGATAGCCATCCTGAAAGCGGCTATGAGGGCGCAGATCCAGCGGGTAGGTGAACATATCATTGCTATTAGTACTATAAGTTCTTTCGGTGGTACTGCGGCAGGTATATTGACCCATATCGGTGCTGATGTGTCTTTCGTTGGTGCCGAGAAAGATGGTGTTACCAGGATCAGCGGCCGGGCAAGACGCACTGCTATTGATGAGGGTGTGAATATGGGCCAGATCATGCATGATGTTAGTAAGGTGTATGGTGGTACGGGCGGGGGACATGATGGTGCCGCAGGGCTGGATGTGGATGGGGGTGATGTCCAGGAGATACTTAAAAGCTGTCTGGATATGACTGTAGAGATACTGCAGCGGTATAAGAATGGGTGAATATCACTCCTGGTATTTTTGTTGTCTGTAAAAGGTGGCTTTTTCAATTTGAAGTGATTGAACAGATTATAATTGAAACAGACGCTGGTACTATTTTCACTCATAAACTCGAAGATGGAAGAATACCAGGATTGAAAAAATGGTATGGCATCCATCCAAACTTAAAATGCAAAGATAAAATAAAGGTCACAGTATTAAAAAACGTACATGAAATTCTTCGAATAACATGCACAAAAAGATGAAAGAACCCAAGGGTACTTTCATGCTAAAT
>DAOUWY010000231.1 GCA_030666885.1 Methanosarcinales archaeon | reverse complement strand
TTTTCTACCCCCTTTTCTACCCCCTTTTCTACCCCCTTTTCTACCCCCTTTTCTGACCACCCTTTCTGACCACCCTTTCTGACCACTTCTTTTCCGATCTTAACCAATGGGAACGTAATCTTATAGAAATCAATTCCACCGGAAACCACCGGCTCATCTTCGTAATAAGCCTTCCAGCCATTGAACATCTTATCAAAACCGGAACCCGCATTCTCAGACAGCTTAATCACCCTGAATATCCTCGTAACAATGGAATTTCTTGGCATAGTGAAATCCTCTTTCATGATCGAATCAATATCCTTGGGCAAACTGCCAGGATTCAAAAACTCGATCCTGTCAAGAAAAACCCTAATCCTTGGTTTCATTGGACTGAAATAATCAGAATGCATCAAAAGATTCACCAGTGCTTCCCTTATCGCAATAAGCTGGGGCTGGCTATCAGTCGCAAACCCATCCGCCCTTAATGTAAAAGGCAGATCGATCTTCTTCATCAGGCGTTCAAATATACTGAAATAGAACCTAAATAAATTCTCTTCCTCATAAAGCCTGTAATTGTACCGGGTCGGTGCATCAGAATATGACGTACCCATAATCTCAAGATAATCAACCCTGAAATCAGTAAGCAGACGGTTGATATTATCCTCATTCCCAAAAACCAGCAAGCCCCGATCGTAATCCTGCCATCGACCACAACCTGCAACTTTTCAAGCAGCTGCTCGGTTGACAATTTATTATACCTATGCTCAGGATTCACATTCTCCAGATAAGTTCTATAATCAGTAATTGTCCTCTTGTCCAGATCATCAACCGTAAAATCCGTCAACTCTTTATCCTTCAAACCAAAAGCAGAATCCCTGTACAATGCATCAATCTCTGCATCCGTTGCCCGCTGGTCTCCGCTACCTGTACGTATAAAAGTATTTTTTCTTGAATTGAAATAAACAGGTTTCTGTTCAGATGCAGGAACATAGAAAGCAAGGACAATCTTTCCATCAAAGTTGTAGTTTATACTCCTGACCCTGATCTTTTGATTGAACTTATCCCCTCTAAGAACAGTTATGAAATCCTGCTCGATCTTCTCAGCATCCTCAACACCACTAATCTTGAAGGTCTTGTCAACCTGACTAACACCAAAAACAAGCCAGCCACCATTAGTATTCGAAAAAGCACTGACAGTTTCAAAACTGCTCTTTGGAATGGAAGCCTTCGCCTTTTTCACTTCAAAATCTTCCCATTCAAGTTCTTCCAATCTGTCGAACAGTTCCTTTTGATCCATAATCTGAATAACTCCTTCTTAGACGATCCGATATCGATCCAACTCAAACATCAAATCCCAATCCTGCAAGATTCTTTTTAATCTCCCCTTCCAGTTTATCACTTTCTTCAAACTGCGCTTTCAACTGGCTGGTAAGTGTTGCCATCTTCTCGGCAAAAGGGATGCCGTCGTCTTCCTCGGCTTCCACGCCCACATAACGACCCGGGGTCAGCACAAAATCATGTTTTTTAATAGCCGTCAGATCCGCCGAAAAGCTAAAGCCCGCCTGATCATCTTCATCTGACCATTCTCGCTGCCACTTGTGGAAAGTATTTGTGATCTGCTGCGTATCTTCATCCTTAAAATCCCGCAGTACACGATCTTTCATATAACCCAAATTGCGTGCGTCGATAAACAACACTTCACCACACCTGTCTCTTTTACCGTCCTTTGCACTCTTATCCTTGGTCAAAAACCAGATACAAGCAGGAATCTGGGTATTGGTGAACAATTGCCCCGGTAGCGCCACCATACACTCCATCAGATCTTGCTCCACAAGGGTTTTACGGATCTCGCCTTCGTTATTGGTATTACTGCTCATGGAACCGTTGGCCAATAACAGCGCCATGCTACCGGTGGGGGCGAGGTGGTGCAGCATGTGCAACATCCATGCAAAGTTGGCGTTACCCGCCGGTGGGGTAAGGATGTGTTTTTCGCCATTAGTATTAATGGTCCAGCGTACATCATCAGCCAGTTTTTCGTGCCACCACTCCTTCATATTAAAGGGCGGATTTGCCATCACAAAATCGGCACGCAGGTCTGGATGTTGATCATCCAGAAAACTGTCTGCGTTCTTTTTGCCAAAGTTAAAATCAATACCGCGAATAGCCATGTTCATAGCAGCGAGCTTCCAGGTGGTGGGGTTTGATTCCTGCCCATATATGGAGATTTGTTTTTTTTGCTCGGCGGCGTCGTAGTGTTTAACCTTGGCGTGTTCTTCAATGAATTTGTCACTGGAAACAAAAAAGCCACCGCTACCCATGGCAGGATCGTACACGCGACCTTTGTAGGGCTCCAGCATTTCAACGATCAAGGTAACAATGGATTTGGGCGTGTAATACTGGCCCCCCTGTTTGCCTTCCGCGAGAGCAAATTGACCTAAAAAGTATTCGTACACATGGCCGAGAATATCTTTGGACTTCAGGTTGAGTTTTTCGCCCTTATATTCTGGATCATGAAATCTGGTGGTGCTAAATTCATTGACCAGACCAATGAGTTTGTCGGCATCCAACTGGTATTGGCTGATGCGGTTGAGAATACCTTTTAGTTTTGGGTTGGCTTTTTCGATTCCATCAAAAGCGTTATCTATCAGCCATGACACCGAGCGTAGTTCAATGTCTTCACCATGTTCATTTTGCCAGACCACGCTGTTGGTGGGAAGAGTGACTTTTTCTTTCAGTGTGTTCCAGCGAGCGGTTTTGGGCACCCAGAAGACATTTTTTTCGGCGTAGTAATCATTAATTTCCAACTCGGCTGCTATGGCTTGCTGGTAGTCCTCGTTGCCGTTGTAATCCTCACAGGGAAGGTAATATATATTGTCGTCATCGTCTTTTTGAAACAGCTCGATTAACTCTTTCTGGCGCTCTTCGAAGGAATCGGATACGTATTTGAGGAAAATCAGCCCTAACACCACGTGTTTGTAGTTAGCAGCATCCAGGTTAGAGCGCAGTTTGTCGGCGGCCTTCCAAAGCTGGGCGTCGAGTTCGTTTAAGAATTGCTGTTCAATATTTTTCATTATTAATAACTTCCATTATTCAATTTCCTGCACTGATGCCTGTGCCCTTTCCATGCGATTCCGGTGTCTGGTTTTATGCACCGGGGATGTACTGCAGCTACATGAAATAATGCTTAAAAAATTATTTTAGTAGCTTATTAATATGTTGTCCAAAAACGGTTTGAAATTTTTCTGCGGTAATCATTAACCAATCAAAATATTGATTCCATTTTTCCTTTTGGTTAATATCTGCATCATTTGATAATTTAATTCTACTAGCTTTTTTCCCGTCAAGAGCCATCCATTCTAATTTTGCTTGTAATTCTTCCTCTATATTATATTTATTAGTTTCTAATTCGTAATAAAGGTCTTTGGAATCTGGAATATATATTTCACATGCAATTAAATTTGTTTGACTATTGGCTGTTAATGAAATATACGCCTTTGAGTTCCCAATACTAATATCATACCAATGTTGAGGATATGCTTTTCTTAATTTTAGTTGTGATGACTTATTTTGAGCATATTCTTTAAATTGATTCCAAAAATCCAACTGAATGACTTTAGTTTCTGTAAGATTTGATTGCCAAGTTGATTTTTTAACAGCTTTTGCCCAATCATTGGGTTTGTAAATAATATTGAATTTTGGCGCATATGGAGAATTGCCAATTTGCCACAATTCCATTTTTATTGCAAAGAAATTTACTTTTTCATCTGTATGTTCATTAAGCCAATCAATTGCTTGCTTATGCTCATCTCTGACATCTTTTACAATCCAAATTATTATTTCCGCATCATAACCCGAAGCATAAGTAATAGTTTTACCTAAATGATCATGGTCAGTAATTTCCAGTTGATTTTCTATTACGATTTTTTTACCTGTATTTTCTTCTTCAGCTAATATATCG
>DAOUWY010000322.1 GCA_030666885.1 Methanosarcinales archaeon | reverse complement strand
TGAAGGGGCAGCACTGTATAGCCTGCCAGACTGGCAAAAATTACAAAAACATTTAACATCAGGCATAAAGCAGTGAAAACAACCGGGTTGGCAAGGATATTGCCCCCGGTTCTTGCAATAATTACACTTTTTGGTGTGAAAAACAGGTCAAAGTGTATAAACCTTGAGATTACTTTTACCACACCCAGGATATCTTTTTTAGGCACCGGATCAATATGCTTTTCAATATCCGGAGTAAGCTCGGAAGTGAACTCCAAAGGCTCGGCTAACAAGATTTCATAGATGTATTCCATATCGTTAAAATCCTGTGCATACCATCTGTTCCTGACCATGGAGATCGTGTATGCGATCACTCCGGCCAGCAGTCCCACAACTGTTGTGCCGAAAGCAATAATCATGTTTTCTGACAGCGCTTCCATCTCGCCCTGGCCAAGAGCGAGCAGTGCCGGGCCCATGGGTATAAGCGTACCCATCAGGCCGAATATAGGGGCAGCCCTGGCCACAAACCTTGTTTTCTCAAGCCTTTTTGTTATCCGGGCATCGCAGTCCTGCAATAATTTGTCAACCCTGATCTGCATGAGCTTCATGCTGTGGGACTTATCATGAAGTCCGGATAAACTAGTAATAAAGTCATGGACGAATTTATTGTACGTATCGGGTACCCTGGCCACTTCATTAGTCTCAATCAATACCCTTACATCGAAGGCTCTTTTTTCCACCGGCTCAAAGTTGCGGTTTCTGACACGCCATTCAAACAGGAAACGACCAAGTTCTATAAGAGTCCATGCAATTAAGCATAGCAGTATAACTATAACTGGATACAATAGATGTGTGGAAATAAGATATATTACATTCTGTAATTCTGATTCAAAGGATTGTATAATATCCGTACCGTTAAATTGCATGTATGTTTCTTCCTTTTCCCTGTATTGTTATATACAAAGCTTAATTATTTAATACTTTTTATCATATCGTGTTACAAATCATTAAAAATTAATTACTTAACAATATAAAACACTATTCCTGATATATCTCATATCCGGTTAAAACCATGGTGCAATAATTGATGCAACAATATTAATCAATACCAAAGCCATGTTGTGCTTTTCAGGATGTCTGTAATAAAATTCATGAATTTTACCAATAAGATTATCATAGCATATTTACAGTTTTTTTTTGTAAAAAAAGCCTGAAAAACGGGTGTAAATAGAAAAATATAAATATAATGTTCAAATAACATCTGCATCAAATTATCATAATGAATGCTATAAAATAATTGATGATATATTCTATTGTGCTAAATTATTCAAAAATCGTAATACTATTTACCAGGGAATATTGTCAATATTAAACATTATAATTTTGCAAATAAAGATTAATTCTGGGTGATGAAAAAATGAATAAGTTAAGAATAAGTGTTTTAGTCATATTAACCATTATAACATTATGTGTTGCATCAGTTCAGGCGGCGCAGATGAGTGTTGAACCAGCGTATATAAGTGTCTCGCAGGGAGATACGTTTACGGTGAATATTACGGTAAACTCAAGTGGAACTGAGATATCTGGTGCTGAATATATTCTCAGCTTCAACAATATTGTATTGAGGGCACTAAGTCAAAATCAAGGACCGTTTCTCGGTGGCAATATTATAGCGAATGAGTTCGACAATCTCAATGGTAGAGCCGATTACGGTGAATATAGAATCGGTTACGGAGGAGTGACCGGTAACGGTACACTTGCAACGATAGATTTTGAAGTTAGATGTTCAGGTGTCAGCGAGCTTTGCTTTGAGGATGTTACATTAAGCGATCCAGATGGCTGGGAAATTCAAGATGTTATTATCAACAATTCAACAGTTGCGGTTGCACAACCAGAGCCATCAACCCCGTTCCTGATTCATGGATATGTTTCTTATCAAAATGACAGTGATTGCACCAATCCTACTGTTGATTTAACGAATCTAAATATTGACGAGGAATGGACAGCTGAAACGATTGAAAGCTCAAACTACTACCAGATCATGCTCGTAAGCAGCGCTGATGTAATTGCGGGCGAGACCTTGCAGTTCAATGCTACAAGTCCGGATGGAAACCAGTGGAATATCACAGAGCATATTATTACCCAGGC
Organism: Methanosarcinales archaeon; assembly: GCA_030666885.1. GTDB lineage: Archaea > Halobacteriota > Methanosarcinia > Methanosarcinales > Methanocomedenaceae > Methanocomedens_A. Next base: position 201 of record DAOUWY010000322.1, on the reverse strand, counting down.
TGAAGTGGACGCTGGTGGTTTTGAGTATAATATCACGCTTGACATACACGACGTCTATATCAGATCTGACTACACGGGAGCACATGGTACTGGGATAAGAATTGACAACGCTACGACAGAAGGGATATCGTTGGATCAAAACCTGACAATCGATGATACATACTTCATCAAGTATAGGGTCCTTAATAACGGAACCATTAT
>DAOUWY010000295.1 GCA_030666885.1 Methanosarcinales archaeon | reverse complement strand
GTTCATAGATCACAGCATTCACCATACTTCCGGGAACACCAACACTGCCGTTTGTAGAGCATACCGGCAGATGGCGCAGGCCTGTATCCCCCTGGATGTGTGATACCCAGTGCAATCCACAGCAGTTAGGAAACCTCGGTCAGCATCAGCACTTTATCATCATAATTCCTTGTATCATGTAAAAGCGCTTTGGAAAAAAGAAAAAAAGGGAAAATTGGTATTCCCAAATCTCCATAGCATATTTTCAAGGCTGTTATAGGCATTTCTTATAGTATATCAAGTATAACTTGATGTACTCAAGAAAATCCGACCAAAGGGAGGATTTTGTTCTTCCTCTGACATGGAATATATGCCTATTACAATACCCTCTTAACCACAATTACAGGGTCGGCAGGTGGAGCTCCCAGTACTTTCTTTATTATCTCTTTCACAATGTTCGCATTCGGAGCCTCCCAATCGCAAATCCCCATACCGTTCTCGTCTACATATGTGCCATTAAACTTCACATCAGGATAGTCCTTAAGTGCCTCGTAGAACTGCGCCATAATGTCCTCAAGTTCATTTTTGCTTAGTTTTGGAAGTCTACCTTCCTCTGTATAGTGAAATACCAAGACTTTTGCCATTTTTCCTTTTCACCTCCTTCTGCCTGTTTTTAATCTGCCATAATCGACAGGCATTATGGCATCATGTTTAAGTCGCGGACCCCGGACTTAAAGGCCGAGGTCTGTAAATAATACTCTGCGTCACTATTTTGATTTTGTCCATCAACCCCATAGCAAGATTGCTATTCAACATATTCCATTAATTATACCCATTTCCAACCTTCTACATCATCAATCAGATAAACCTTCTTCTACTTATTTCATTTGTTCTGCACCCGGTCAAAGTAAAACGTATAGATTTATTTCATAAAATATATAAAGATACAGCTCCCCTTGCTCAACCCCAATCCACCCCTTCTCCTGAGACATAATGCACAATGCCTGCGCGTCATCCCGCATCTGCACCAGCCTCTCCACATCATCATCATCGAAGGCCTCCGCAACGACAGTCCTCCGACCCAGCTAGACCGTCGGCAGCACCCAACAACACCTGAAGCTACCGCTCGCACACCACTTTCCTAACCCACGCTCAGCGCATGAGCATCCGCACGATTTATAAAATGTTGTAACATAAGTATTATACTTTTCATACAACTATTTAATGATTATAGAATGTCATGGTTCTAAAATACTCCTGTACAATTCCCACAGCATTGTGCAAAAAGACAGCAAATAATAAGTCCAATCCCTCACTCCTTCCAGAACCCTGGTATCAGCAGCACCAGCACCGTAAAGATCTCAAGCCTGCCGATCCACATATTGGCAACAAGCACAAGTTTCCCCAAAACAGGTATGGCACTGAAATTGGAACTTGGCCCCACAAGGTCAAACCCTGGCCCGATATTGCCCAGCGTCGCAATGGAGGCCGAAGCAGCGCTGACCTTCTCAATTCCCATTAAGCTAAGTATGAACGTGCTGGTCATGAACACCAGTATATACAGGATAATGAACGAGAAGATACTGTTCATCACATCCTCAGGCACCACCCGCTCACCCAGCCGGATGGGGCGCACCAGCTTTGGCCGGATCAACCTGAACAGTTCCCTGTACCCGTACTTCAACATCAACAGCAGCCGCACCACCTTGATCCCTCCTGCCGCGGAACCTGCACTGCCTCCAATGAACATGAGCATGAACAGCACCATGCGGGACGAATCCGGCCATATGTTATAATCATATGTGGCATAACCCGTTCCGGTCAGTATTGACAATACATGGAATATGGCATACCTGAAGGATGTGCCAATCTCCCCAAACGTCCCTGTCATCCAGAGAGTCAAGGTCAACACCAGAGCGGCAGAGACCACAATAAAACTGTAGAACTTGAACTCGCTGTCCTTTAGCAGGCTTCTATGGTCCACATATATCAGCCTGTAATGCAGTGCAAAATTGGCACCTGCCACGAACATGAACAATACAATGATCCCTTCGATAAGGGGACTGTTGAAAGCTGCAATAGAATCTGCCCTGGGTGAGAAACCGCCGCACGCTATGGTAGTGAAGGTATGGGTCAGGCCGTCGTATACTCCCATTCCCGCACCCAGCAGTGCAATGAACTGTATCGCCGAAAGGACCACGTACACCATCCACAGTATCTTGGCCGTCTCCTTAAGCCTGGGCTTAAGTTTATCTTCAGTGGGCCCGGGCGCCTCTGCCCTGAACAACTGCCGGCCCGCTACTCCCAGTTTGGGCAGGATGGCCAGAAACAGCATAATGATACCCATGCCGCCCAGCCCCTGTATAAAACAGCGCCAGAACAGCAAGGCCTTTGAATGGGACTCAATATCTGTCATAATGGTAGCGCCGGTGGCGGTAATGCCTGACATGGACTCGAACAGTGCATCCACAGGATGCAACCCGCTCATCAGGAAGGGCAAAGCGCCAAACATTGCTGCTGATAGCCAGGCAAATGCCACTATGCCAAAACTCTCCCGGTTCCTGAACTCATCGCTGCTGCGATTGGTATATTGCAGCACAAGCCCCACTGAGGTTGTGATCAGGAACGAATATATAAAGATCATAACAGATGGGAACTGGGCCGGGTCCTGCCTGGAATAATAATATCCCACCAGTGCCGGGATAAGCATCAGAACTCCCAGGTACTTCAGGATAATTCCCAGGGTGTTAAGGACCACTTTAAATCTCATT
>DAOUWY010000382.1 GCA_030666885.1 Methanosarcinales archaeon | reverse complement strand
CAAGGTTCATTTTGTGGGTAACTCGATGGGTGGATTAGTTGGCTATGAATTACTGGAGATGGATGAGGGTCTGCTGTCATCACTGATGACTTTCGGCACTACGGCCAGATTTGATTCTTCACGTTTCACTATCCGGAGTTTACTTACAATGCTGCGGTTGTTAGGTCCGAAAGGGATCGCATGGCTAGTCGGCATATCTGCTTCAAAGGATAAGGCTGTACGTGCCCGGTTGAAACCAATGTACGAAATGGTATCAAAGGACGCACTTGAGCTGATCACCATGAACATCGCTGATTATGACTATATGGATACAATTTGCAGGCACAACATCCCGATGATGTTGATACGGGGCGGGCAGGATAAGGAGATTAATAAAAAACTGGGTCCTGTACTGGAAATAATGGGAAATAAGCCGTACTTCGAACTTGTTGAAATGCCTAATGCCGGGCATTTTGCAAATATGGAGAAACCTTTGGATTTCAATGAGATACTGAAAAGGTTCCTGTTAAAACAATCCATAAGGAATTATCTGTGAGGAATCGGTGGATGAATAAAGAAAGGAATGAGAGACTTATTATTATTTTCTGATTACAATTATTAATCAGTTCTGTTAACCGCAGATGAACGCGGATGAACGCAGATACTGCATGCGAAATCGGCGTTCATCCGGGGTTCGTTATTGTTCAAAAGACCAGAAGTAAATAAAAAGTTTCAATAATCATGGGGAATACTTTTAATATGTAAAAGGAGATGTTCCTGGCCTTCCATTTCTTCGATCCAACCATAGTTAGCATCGGATTTTACATCAAGATCTTTTATATATGGCTTGATATCAAGTACAGGGGTTCCATCGAATGCATCCAGGCCCGATGTTAAAATCTCATTATTTATGATGCTTTTTATACGAACAATGCTAATCCCGATGTGATTCGGGCGAACAGGGGACCTGCTTGCAAACACGCCTACCTTTACACCATCGGCCCATGGAGGAGACACAGTCATTGACTGCTCTTTCTTTACATGATGTATATAGTAAATAACATAGATATAGCGAAAACTGTCAAGTTTATAGAGTCCATCTGTATATTGAGGCTCAATTACTATACGGAAATCTCCCTCGTCCTCTTCCACTGGCTGGTACGGTGCATTTTCAGTATATGGAGTTCGAATAACTCCTATCTGGTTCATTTCAAAGCACATGATTCCTTCTGTTGGTTTAATTTTGTCCGACATTTTATTTCTCCTTTGTTTCGAGTATATCTCACGTATTGTAATACTATTTTCTTACATCTTCTTGTTTGTTTATTCAATATATCTATTCTCTTTTTTTAAAATTCTGATAGTTTCTTCTAATTCGCAAGCTGCTTCTTTAAGCCTGGATTCTCTATTTTCCCTAAGACACTTCTCCGGATTCATCTCCTGAATTAAATATACTCCTGCCGCCCCCTTTCGCCTTCACGCTGCCTGGGTGCCCGTCCCGCTCTGCTCCAACCGCCCTTTTGGTGTGTGGGCTGGCAGGGATTTTTCTATCATTCCAACGGTCTTGGGATGCGAAGTTGAAAAAGATGCTT
>DAOUWY010000301.1 GCA_030666885.1 Methanosarcinales archaeon | reverse complement strand
TTGTTTGAATTGAGTATCAAGTGTCTTGAAAGAGAGTCTATCATTTCGTTCTTTTTCTTGATTTCGTTTCATTTTTTAGTACCTCAGTTTTGTGTATATTTATCTTGCAAAGCTGAAGTACTGGCCATATGGCACTATTTTAAGGAACGGACTAGTTTCAACAGTGCCCATATCCAAAGAGAAAGCCATTTTGAGAGAACGATCTTTTCCAATTATGTCAGTTTTGAAAACACCTCCTTTGAGACTATCTATTTTGGAGAAACAGAGGTCCAATTCCATGCAAAAATTGACTTGCGAGGATGCATTTACAATCATATCTACCCCATCTTCTTCTGGGAACAATTAATGAAACATCTCGATCCGTACGATCGGCAACCCTTTACTCAGCTTGAAGAGACCTTCCGTCGGGCTGGAAAGGATAAACTTGCAGATGACGTGTATTATGAGCAGAAGTGTCGAGAATCTACTCAAAAAACACTACGAACTCCTGGTGCTTGGCTATTAGATCGTTTCCTTTGGTTGTTTACCGGATATGGGGTTCGGCTCCATCGTCTCATTGTATTCATTGCTCTCATCCTTTTGGTTGGAACCATTATCTTCCATTTTGAGGGAGCGGTTGAGCCAAGGCTGGATATGCAACCGCCACTTCACCTTCCCTATTGGGAAGCTTTTTGGGTAAGTTTTAACACTTTTCTCCCGGTAGAAATCCCATCTGGGGCAAATTGGATTCCATCCTCTGAGATTATAGGAGTCCTAGGTATAAGGTTTACAACATTTGCCACTTTGCTGAAACTTGCCGGGTGGATTCTCGTTCCAGTAGGGATTGCTGGTATATCCGGGATACTGAAGCGATAAAATGGCGACAGGCAAATGTACGTAAATGATTCCCGCAATCTTTGTGTTTGTTAATTCAGTTACTATGTCAGCTATTATGATAATATACCTGCGCCTGAATTTTTACATAGAGTCAAGCGAACCGACAGAAATACCAAAGCCATGAGCATCCTTCCGATGCCTCCCGATTCATCGGGAGTTCGTGACTTTCCAGTTGCCCTCCCGAATCTCACCCGGCTGCCCCCCTCACTTCAACTCGTAGATCAACACATCCTCATTCTCGAATATCTTCTCAAAATACTCCATTTCCGCACCAGTATTGAACTTGTAAGCCACAGACGGCTCATAGTATTCTTTAATAAAAGCTTTGGATTGAAAACCGCCTACCTCCCCTACTCTAAAATCAGGCCAGGCGGTCATGTACATAATTGAGAAGTAAACATCCCATCTGTTCCTTGAAATGTACACGTACCTGGCCCCGTACTTCCCGGCAATATCACTTGCAACTTCCTCAGAAGTCGCAGTGAAGAACCTGGATACATCCATAACCTTCTCATTGGACTCGAAGGTATCGTATAGTTCAGACGGTCTACCAACAGTCCATTTAATCCCCTCAGAGGCATAGGCAATAACAGGCTCCTTACCAGATGCCTTAATATCGAGTTCATAGTCCCACCACCCCAGGACACTGCCACTCTCTTCACCCTGCAAGAACTGTATAGCCTCGTATGCCCCTGCAGTAATGGGATGACCAGTCGTTCCGCTATTGGAATCAAGGAAATACTGGTACTCGAACGGCCCGTATACACTTGTGTCGATCACATTTGGGTCTAATCCATATAATCTATATCCGGCATCTCCGGGCATCTCCTCTATCAGTAAGACTTCCCTCTGATTGCCAAGGTAGGTAAAATACACTCCCAATGAGGCCAATGAAATAATAAAAACAAGTACCGCTGCAGCAATGAAACGTGTATTCTTTTCCTCAACGGGTTTGCTGAAAAAAGCCATGATATTAGGTACTGCCAGAATAGTTGTAAAGATTATCAATGAAATGATGCCGAAAGCATAGTAATTGAACGGTTTGTCAAATACCGTGATCTGGGATTCATGTGATATCAGGGTCTGGCTTAGATACCAGAAAAACGCAAGTGTCAAAACAATATTACTTAAAGCCAGTATCCTCTGGATTTGTGCAGATTTCACGAAATTAAAGAACATCACCAGCGATGAGATACCAATTAACAGAAGTATCCCTGAAGATATGAATATAATATCCATCACATACCACGGAAGTATCTGTACATTTGCCAGCACCATTAAGGCTGTACTGACAAGCCACAGTGCATACACCAGATGCAGGATACTGACAAAACCATTGAATCCCATACCTTTAATTTTATTAATAAAGATTACTCCATACGAATCCATATATATTCCCTCCCTTTTCAGCTGCATTTCGGCATTGGGGCACCACCCCATCATTTTCCGGATTGTCTCTGAAATATTGATATTCATACCAATTCCCTCAACTTATCGAACAGTTCATCCGCCAGTTTAGTCGGATCATCCGTCTTCTCAAGCTTGATCTTCATCTCATCTGCCAGGTCCCACAGCAGTTCGATGCACTGCGTATACCTGCTGCATGCGCCGCAGTCACCTTCATGCTCGTACCACACCTGCACCCCATGTTTTGCCGACACGAATATGATGGCATTGGCATCAAGTGGTATCGAGTGCCCGAACAGGATGCCCCGCCCGGTATTTATGCTTTCCATCTCTATCTGGTTTGCCTGCGCCATCTCAAGCAGTGTATCTTCAATACGCTTATCCATGCT
>DAOUWY010000108.1 GCA_030666885.1 Methanosarcinales archaeon | reverse complement strand
TGTAAGAGGTTTCAATTGAAGAGCAGGCAAATCTTCTCCTATGCTCTTATAATTTTTTATTTTTAATTTAGTTATCATTTATTATCCTAATGATAAGTTAATTAGTTTATAATACTTTTCTAAATTTCAAAAAGAATGAATCTTATTTAACTTTTATTCCCCCCTCGCTCCCCCACCAGCGCCGCCAGCACTGTAGGCACGGCCTCGATGGCTGCACATCTCTCAAGCGGCTCGCCACTGTTAGCCACTGTTAATTTCATTGGCAGTGCTACTTATCAGTCATCAGTGGGATTAATGATTTTCCTGATTTCCTTGATCTTACGTGGATTAAGACAAATTTCAGTCCCGTAAGAAGTTGGTTTTTTAAGTATGTAATCTTCCTTAATCAATGATTTCAATGCCTTCTCAATATTTCTGGTTTCACTCTTTGGAAAACCTTTAGGAACATTATCTATACTTGTATGTCTGCCGCCGATATACCTGTGGCGATATAATTTTCCTAAAATTGCCTTCCGGTACTTATCCATATTATTGTTACAGTGTGGATTGTAATAAATATATTCCGGTTTTACACTATAAAGTATGATTTTCAGTCTTTTGAGTTTAATTTATATACTCAATGGTCCAATAACTATTACAATAAGTATTTCATATAAATTTTCAAAATCATTGGAGTAAGAACATGAAAATCCCGGTAGAAACCCCTATGCAGGCCATATTTGGCACACATCCACAGATAAAAGTAATCGAGACTTTAGCATTTCATTCAGAATTTGAATACAACCTGACAGAACTGGCAGAGTCTTCAGAAGTTTCAAAATCGACTGTCTTCGACATGAAAGATAAGTTGCTACATTACCAGATAATGAGCCCCACAAAAAAGGTGGGCAGAATCCAATTATATAAATTCGAATCCCAAAGCCCCACTGGCAAATTATTGAACGAACTGTCAATAAAGCTCGCCGATATAGATGTTGAGCAACTTGTAAAAGAATGGGAACGAAGGGAACCTATTAAAGAACGCATCCACGAATGATTATCTTTTCTCCCCCAACAACGCCGCCAGTACCGCAGGCACAGCACCGATAGCCGTACAAGTCTCAAGCGGCACACCCTGCCCTGTAATATCCAGGTGGTACCGCGCCCTCCCGAACAACTCCCGTGGCAGTCCCTTGTGCCCCAGCCCAACCAGCAGCAGGTACGACCCGCCCCTGATAATTTCATCTGCCAGCGCCGCCGGGGTAATGGCCTTCTTCAGGTCCGGGCCCGAGGTGGTCACCACCGGCACGCCGAACTGGGGCTGGAACCCTTTTTTTGGTAGGTCGAACACGAAAAAGCAGTTGTGCTCCAGCATCTCATGCAGGTACTTGCCTGACCTGCCGATAGTGGTCTTATCTGCAACGAAATCGCACAGTTCCCCTGCATCCATCTTGAACGGGTAGTCGAACAATGCCAGCGCAAACCCGTAACTGTAGGCAATGGGTGCCGCCCTGGCTATGGAGCGGTAGTGTGCATCCAGCACCTTGATCCTGTCATAAGTATTCACCAGTCCAAGTGTCAGCATCTTATCACCTTAATTCCAGTACCATAGGCACCTGCATACACACATCCAGTTTATCACAGTCGGCACATTCCTGCCACAACACGGGTTTTTGTGAATTATCCAGTGCCTCAAAACCCATCTTCCCGAAAAACCCCCTGGCCGTCGTTCTTACATAAATCCGGTCAGTCATACCTTTTGCCCTTTGCATTATTGTTTCGAACAATCTGCGCCCGATTCCTTTATTTTTCCACCCTGGCAGCACAGCAATAGACCTCAACTCGATCAAACCAATACTGCTATCCAGACACGCACACCCTACAATCCTGCCCATGGTCTCTGCCACAACAAACCAGTCAATGTTATCATCTACCAGTTCAGTCTCAAGTATGTACTGTGACAGGATATTTTTAATGTCTGGAATATCTACGCTACTGGCAGTCCTGATATTGACATTCACATATCTGGAATATGATATTACTATTATTAAAAATAAACTAAGGGGGCGGCAGTTAACCGCTCCCTGACAGATACATTCACTCTTTTGGGCTGCCTTCTGGTTCGGCAGAAGATTCATCTTCCGTTGCCTTGAAGATGTGGATGCCGGATTTATCAGACACCGCTTTTTCCTTAAGTGCCTCGCCAGCCATCAATGTTTCTTCGGTCTCCTTCACCAGTGCCTCCTCGATCTTCTCAACTTCCCGCCTCAGTTCCTCTGGCCTGGGTATGTGTCCAAGCACTTCCTCGGCCTTACCCACGATCTTTTCTACATCCAGGGTTTCGCCAACTTCAGGTACTTCAGTGGAGGCACCCAGATACTGCCCTACCTGGTTCAGCATCTTTGAGATCTCCATCGGGAAGATTATCTTTGTGGCCTGGCCTTCAGCCATCTTCTTCATCATATCCATGCTAAGCACAGAGATGGCCTTCTTATCCAGGGGCACAGCACCCACACTGAGGATTCTCAGACCCTGGGACTCACCCTGGGCAATAAGTATCTTTGACACCCGCTCGCCTTCAGCCTCAAGTATCTGTGACTGTCGCATACCCTCAGCATTCAGTATCCGGGCCTGCTTGGAACCTTCGGCCTCCAGTATAGCAGCCTTTTTCTGGCCGTCGGCCAGCAGGATGGCAGCCCTTCGCTTCCTCTCGGCAGAGGTCTGCTCTTCCATAGCTTCCTTGACTGTCCCTACAGGGTCTACTTCCCTGATCTCTACGGCCTCAACCTTTACACCCCAGGCATCGGTGGCCTCATCCAGGATATCCCTAAGCTTGGTATTTATGAAATCCCTGTTATACAGGATCTCATCCAGTTCCATATCACCTACTACTGATCGCAGTGTGGTCTGTGACAGGCTTATAGTGGCGACATGATAATTTACCACTTCAAAATAGGCCTTTTCCGGATCAATAACCCTGACATAGACAATAGCGTCCACATTGGTGGGGCTGTTATCCTTGGTGATGACCTCCTGCCTGGGTACATCCAGGACCTGGGTCCTCAAATCCATACGTATTACTTCACTGATCAGCGGATAGACCCAGTTAAAACCTGGGTTTAACCGTTTCCTGTAGCGTCCGAGCACTATCCATAGACCCTGTTCATAAGGCTGGATAATGGTAACACCCGAAATAAATATCAAAATGAGTGCTATTGTAATGATCAGACCCAATCCAAAATCAACTACTGCCATATACTATCCTCCATATAATTTATTTTTAATTTTGTTCCTGAACGTTTTTATACTGAAATGATGTAATTAATCATTCACTGATTTCAACAACTCTTACATGGACTCCTTCGGATTCTATTACTTTCACTTTCTTTCCTCTCGGAATGACTGATTCGGACGTGGCACTCCATGTCTGGCTATCGATCTTCACTTTTCCTGTTATAGAACCGGGTTCAATATCAGTGGTCACTTTCCCCATTTTATCAATCAGTGTGTCTTTGCTGGTGGATGATGGTGTCTGTCCCGGGGCAATCTTCCGGTACATCATTATGGTTGCAATGCTTGCAATTAGTGCAGTTAAGACCATAATTACCGCACTCCATTGATCGAATATTTCAGGAAGCAGTATAAATACTGTACCCATAACCAGTAATACCGTACCAGGTACTGCCACAAAGAACCCGGGATGAAGCGACTCAGCTACAAGAAGGCCGAATCCTACAATTATCATCACCCATCCGATTTCTACATTTACCATTGTTACATCCCAGTATTAATTGTCTTAAATGCTATAATTAATTTATTGCTGTATTTTTACTGTATATAATGTATGATTTTGTATAATCAAGTAACTGCAAACGTCAGTGAGCAGTTTCTTGTTATTCCTGATATGTACCTGAATTAGTTCGATCATCTAATGTCTATGGCTTTCTAATTTTATAGAGTGTGGAATATCAACCCGACATTCCGGTGGCAGTGGCATGCTATAATTGACTGGTTGTTATGTCACGCAAAAAAAAATCATAAGTATGATATAGGACAAACCTGTTCTAATATCCCAATGGCAAAAAAGCGAAAAACCAAACCTGAGCCGTCCCAGTCTAAAAAGGAAGCAAGACGCCGGCAGGCAGATGTAAATAAGAAGGCAGCCAAAGCAAAGATACTGATCGCTCTTGGCTTAGCTGTAATCTTTATCGCGTTGCTGTGGGCTGTTTTTGGCAATAATGCCACACCGCAGGAATGGGATGTGGACGAAGATGGAATTATGTCTTATCCCACTGATCGTGGAATCCCGGTTTATGATTCAATAATCGCTGAAAACAATCCCGAATATTTCCTCGATTATATCAACTATTCCAGCAGGGATGCTGTTATCAGTGCCCTGCTGCGTATCCCCAACAGCAGCCATCCGGTCCCCGGTATCCTTATATTACCCGGGGCAACTGTATCAAAAGAGGGCGGGCAGGGGCTGTCTGCCGAACTGGCTGACATGGGATATGCTTCTATGGTCATTGACCAGCGCAACTTAGGAGGAGTGGACTTCAAGCTTGACGGCAACTTGTTCCAGGCCGGGCAGGAACCTACCCAGCATAAGATGGTCTTTGATGCCCTGAAAGCTGTTGATGTTATGCGCCAGTACCCTGGTATTGACCCTGGCAACATTGCTATTATCGGCATCAGTAACGGTGGAAGGTTCGCTATCATTGCTGCGGCCATTGACCCGTCCATCAGCGGAGTGGTAGGTATCAGTACCAGCGGGTATGATATTGAATCCTTTATTGCAAATGATCCTGGCCAGGTTACAGAAGATCAGACCAGGTTCCTGCGCTCTATTGACCCGGATACTTATCTGGACATGCTGTTGCCCCGCAAGCTGGTAATGTTGCATATGATCAACGATTCCATCGTCCCTGTAGATTTGGCACAGGCCACCTATAATAAAGCTGGTGAGCCAAAGGTGTTCTATACTGTGGAAGGTAGCGGGCATGGGTACAATGATGCTATGAGGGAAATGCTGGAAGCTGAGCTGGGATTGATGTTGGGTTGAGACAGAAACACGAATACCCCGGTATTTATTAAACAAGTAATAGAAATAAAGAAACAGGAATAGTCACATAATTCCCAGTCATATTAAATTCATTTTTTGAAATAACTATTCCTTTATTGAATTTAGATAATCCTTTATAATCACTTTTTTGAATTTTATTCTGGTATTTCAATTCAATTGGAAGTAATTCGTTGTTTTTAGATTTTATTGTAAAATCTACTTCTCTTTTTCCCCCTTTTTTCCTCCAGTAGAATACATGTTCATGTGATGCAAAAACATCACTTGGGTAGACATTATACATAAATCGGATGAAATGATTTTCAACAATAGATTCTACTAATTTACTCTTATTTTCCGGGATGTTCAGATAAGATAAAGTTGAATTGAAATAATCTGTCTCTCCAAAAACCCATGATCTTAAAGAATGAAATATAAATGGATCCTGAAAGTAAATTTTCTTTTCTTTCTTATAATCAGCAGCTTTTCGTGTGATATCTACGGGATATAATGTGTTCAATACAAATGAATCTTCCAGATAGCCTACATATTTTGATACTGTGTTATGTGAAGCAATATCAGTTTCTTTAGTAATGCTATGCCAGCTGATAGTTGTTGTCATTTTATTTGAGATACTTCGTAAGATCTGCTTCACAGATACTTCTTGAATTTGCCATCTTGCCAAATCGCCCATCAGTGAACGAATATATAGTTCATAAGTACTGTTGTCAATAATGTTTTTTGAAAAAAATTGATTAATCGGTTTGATAATACCACCGGTGATAAGATATTGTTCAAATAATGTATTTAATTCATCCTGATATGTTTGTAATAAATTTATTACAGGATCTGTTTTCCTGTCAAATAAATTAAAAATAATAGTTTTTCTTTTATCACTCCGGAGAATATGATTGTCTTCAAATAATTTCCTTATTGCCGGATTAATGGTCTCTGCGAATTCAGCAAATTTCATGGGCATTAATATTTTATTTAATGTCCCATTGCCTTCTCCTCTTCTTCCAGGTAATCTTTCAATACTATGCTTAATGTCAATAGAATGTGATCCTGTTAAAAAAACAGATGTGTTTTCTAAAAACCCGGCATCAACTAAATATTTTAATCCTTTTTCCCAGTTCGTCACAGATGATATTTCATCTAAAAATATATATTTCCTATCCAAATTGAATGCAGAAACCCAATCTAAATATACATTAATTACTTCGAATAATTCTTTCTCATTTGCTACGAGGTCACAGGTATAATAAAAAACACCTTTGGAGTTATCAACTTCTGCCAGTAATTCTTTTATTAGGATTTTGATTAACGTTGTTTTCCCAACCTGGCGAGGCCCTCGAAGTATATATATTTTATCTTTATCATCTTCGTTAAATTTGAGGTAATGTTTTATTCGGGGAATCCATTGAATTTTGGCAGCATTAAATTCCTTTATCTTAACATCATTAGATATCCCGGCTGGATCTTTCCACCAGGGATTATGCTGTAAAATATTTATGAAATCCATTATACAAAATAATATCACCTTTTGTTTATATAGCT
>DAOUWY010000215.1 GCA_030666885.1 Methanosarcinales archaeon | reverse complement strand
TTATCGATATAGACGGAACTCTGACAGATGAGCAGCGTCGGCTTGATTTAAGAGCCGCCGCTGCCATACGTGAGTTAACCGTACCTGTGATCCTTGCCAGCGGTAATGTGCTGGGCTTTTTGAAATGTGCCGCAAAACTCATCGGTACATCTGATATCATGATAGCAGAGAACGGCGGAGTGGTATCAATGGGATTTGACGGGCCGGTCCATGTTAGCGGGGATAAGGCACGTTGCCAGGAAGTCCTTGAGATACTTGGGGAGTATTTTGACCTTGAGGAACTGGACGGTTTGGAGAGGAGATCTGAGTTGGCACTGCGGCGCAATTTTGACATAGATGCTGCCAGGCAGGTGCTGGTGGATGGGAACACCAGGGGTATAGAACTTGTTGACACAGGTTTTGCCATTCACATAAAAACTGTGGATGTGAACAAGGGCACGGCACTGGTAAGTGTAGCTGAAATGATGGGGCTTAACATAGGGGACTTTGTTGCCATAGGGGATTCGGCCAATGATATTGAAATGATCAGGGCGGCTGGCCTGGGTGTGTCAGTGGGAAATGGTCATCCGGCCCTGAAAGAAGTTGCAGATCTGGTAACCACAGGTCAGTATGGGGCAGGTGTGGTGGAAGCACTTAAGGACTCAAGGCTGTACACATGGTAACTCTGGCTGTACGCTGCTGTACAAGGGCGCTTTGGATTCAGTCACATGACTTTATCTGGCATCCACAAAACTTTAACTTACTACCTTATGGATGAATTATGGCTGAACGCTTAGAACAGTTTAAAAATCGACGTTTTGTTATCAGGCCTGGGACTTTGTGTGTATCATTTTTTTTATTGCTATTTATTGCCAGGGATTGAGTGTGAATAAACCCCTTGATTTCAACTGGAATATTGCATAGATTGTCTGTTAATCAAAATGGAAGTCTTTAAGTTAAACAACAGTTTTTATGATATTGTATCTTATATCAATCTTATCACAAATTGCTATGTAGCTATTGTAAGTATTGTTCATTGTTGGGAATTTGTTAAAAGAGATATTGCCGGACAAGACACCCCACCCAGCAGTGCACAGAAAGTTTTCCTAAAACGCATTCAACAGCGCATGGAACTGCCCCTGGAAGGACTAGCCAGCGAGAGAGATCCATGAGCATTCCAGCGGGCGTGGGGCACAGTGAGAAACATCTACCGGCAGGAAGGAGATAGTTTGGTATCCAAGCCTCGATAAATGCCCGTTCTGTATCTTATCCTTTAAGAAGGGGCTGGCGTTGATGCGCGAGTCGGGTGAGCCTATGGAGTTAGGGATTTTTGATTTTTCAAGGTGTTCTCAAGGGCTTTTGGTGAAGAGGGGAATGGGACAAAGGGGACTTGAATAGAAGCGGTGGGATGTCGCCCCAATCACTCCACACCTCAATGAATTGCGTGACATCCATCCAGTTTGCCAGGTTATTGAGTGAGGCGATTCAGTTGAGATGGACAACGAAAGACAAAAGAAATCAATTGAGTGTCGTGCGAAGTTGTAACTCATCATCAAGCTGTTGGCAATCATCCTTCGATTCCCAATAGAATAAAAACATTACTATTATTATAATAGCATAGATTACATCTAAGATACAGTCTAAAAAAATACATAAAATCATGCTACTTAATTGCTCTATGAAACCTAACTCTATCATAGCACCCACTGGTATATAGACCAGGAATGAGAAAATAAAGAACACTAAAAAGAACAAAACGTATGCCCCAAAAATTTGCCACATCTTACCCGCGGTAAGGTTACTACTGCGTTTCCTTGATTCGGAGGTGTTAGCACCTTCAAGTATAACAACGGAATCAATCAGTGCATATCTAATGGTAAGAAATATCCCTGGGACTATCAGTGCGATGAACCCTAATGCAATGAAAAGTCCAGCAATAAACTGAGCCCACCAGAGTCTACCCCAATTACGAAATCCTGCAGTGATCGCTTCAGTATAAGTTACCATCTGATATTGTTTCAGTCTGGATAGTGCATAAATCAAAGCCCCTATATAAATCGGACCAAATATACCTTCTATCCACATACTAACCCTCATCAAGCCGACAAAGTCCTCCCCATAGAAAACATAATAGTCAAGGTAATTGATTATAATATTCCCCGGTAGCCAGATAGTGAGAATGATGAGACTAAATAAACTAATATTTGAGCTTAAAAGACTAATGGCTTGACGAAATTTGTCTAACATCTAATTTACCTCTAATAATTTAGTTACATACCTGTGGATTAAGTACCGAGGCCTGTAAATAATACTCTGCCTCCCGATTTTCTATTTCGTCCGTCAATGTCCCGAATACAATTCATAACCACACCCGCTAAAGTACAATGAACGCAATCTCATAAAAATATTTCCAAAATTCAATCACTAAAAAAAGTATGTGTACACGCAACTTACCTACAACTCCTTGATAATCATTCCACACACAGTATAGAAATGGCAAAGAAAGAGGATGCGTACATGCTGCTAACCCAACTGCTCGTCCTGTATCTTTTCCTTAGATAAGGAGCTGGAGTTGATGCAGGAATCTGGCGAGCCTATGGAGTTCAGGATTTTTGATTTATCAAATGTGTTTTCAAGGGCTTTTGGTGAAGGGGGTAATGGGGCAGCGAGGACTTAGAATGGAAGCCAGGGGATGTCGTCACGTATCCCGCACACTCCGCAGAACTTCGCACCCGCCGGATTTCCATTCCCGCATGAACATATCTTCGCAGCCACATCGTTTTTTCCTGTGCTGCTCCCATCAACTTAGCATCCAGTTCCTGCCTGCGGTAGGCATCCTTACGCTCCCTGTCCTCAATCTACTTCATAAATACAATCTTGTCATCCTTTCAGGGAACTCACGAATAATAATTTACCCATCCCCCCTTATCTTGTTTACATATTAATTTTTGATCGAATGACAACTGACAGAAATACTGGTTCCAAATATATCATAATTTAGATAGAATTATATAAAAATTGTATTATAGATAATCCCATAACGGATTCAGTCAAACGTTGCGACGTCACACCCAACTGTAGCAGAGCTGTGGGGTATAACAATTGAGATAAACAAACAACCCATATTAAATGTGTTATGTAATCACCAATTTCATTTAGATATTTTTAATATAATTGCTGTAATCTATTTTATTGTTTCGATTGTAAAATCTAAATATTCATTTTACAAAATCCAATCATAATTAATATTACAAAACCCAAGTAGTGAAATAATATGATAAATACAATTGCAATTTACTGTAGTTTATTTTTTACCAGTTTTTTAGCTTCAACTATCATACCATTGGGTTCTGAAGGGGTGGTGACCTATATGATAAGGAATGGTCATAATATCGTATCGGTTGTTATTATTGCATCAATTGGGAATTATCTTGGTGCATGCACTACGTATATACTAGGTTACATTGGGCGTCAAAAGGCTCTTGAAAAGTATCTGAAAATTAATCAGGTGGAATTTACAAGAGCTGAGAAATTATTCACAAAGTATGGGTCACCTATGTTATTATTTACATGGCTTCCAATAGTAGGAGATGCATTAGCAGCTATTGGAGGTATTTTCAAACTTAATTTTTTACTTTTCTCAATATATGTGTTCACTGGAAAATTTATTAGATATTTAGTAGTTGCTTATTTTGCAGGAATAATATAATAAATTGCTTTTTATCTTGCCAAACAGTTCTTTTTGCTTTTCTTTATACTTTAAGTTCCAAATTTTTAAGCACCACATTTTATTCCTTTCAATTTGAGCATTATCTTAACTTTTCAGATCTTCCCCCCACACTCCCTACAGAAGTTCGCCTGCAATGGCATAGCCCCGCATTGTGGACACTGCCTCACCTTTGCACATGTCCCTGCACCTACACCTGCCGATACCGGCTTAGCCGCATCCATCAATTTAGCATCCAGCTCCTGCCTGCGGTAGGCATCCTCGGGCTCTCTGTCCTCTATCTCCTTCATAAATACAATCTTTTCCTCCTTTCATCCTCAGTATAATCTTCTCTTCTCACAATTTCGCCCCGCACTCAAGGCAGAACTTCTCGTTAACTTCCACATCCCTGCCACATTCAGGACACTTTGCCCTGGAGCCAAGGTTGATGTTCGAGCGCTGGATGATGTT
>DAOUWY010000010.1 GCA_030666885.1 Methanosarcinales archaeon | reverse complement strand
CTAATGGCAGTAGTTGCCCTCGGCTATCCTGCTGCAGGTAGTAACAGGTCAAGTGAACGTAGGGATATATCAGGGATCACATCTAAGGAAAGATTTGGTAATCCCTGGAAGTAAGATATCCATAAAACCCTATATTTATTTTCTTCTTAATATCATTATAGCGGCCAGGATTATACTGGTTGCAAAACCGAAAAGCCCTATAGTTTCCAGGTCCGGTTCTTTCTGGCCCAGCACCAGCAGGGTTATAGATGCGATCAGGAGAACAGTAACAAACAGGTTCTGAAAAATAGAGATTATGAACCTTCGGTTCTCAATTGCATTTTCCTGTTTAACTACATTCGCCTCCTTAAACATCTTCACACTTTCAAAAATGTCATTTATACCTGTAGGGACATTTTTCATAAGGTCATAGAAGTTGTCCAATTCCATCTGGAAATCTTCTACCAATATGGCTGGTGAATATTTTGAACGTGCGATCTCTTTGGAAAGAGTCTTGACATCACTCATAATATTATATTCCGGATCAAGATCAAGACAGGTACTTTCTATAAGTACAAGAGCCCTTTCCAGAAGAGAAAAAGTTCTCGGCAGGGACAGGTCATATTTTAGTGCAAGTTTGACAAAATCATCACTATGGCGTTCGCCCTTCCCATAGTGCTGCCTGGTAATAAGTTCGTCAACATCCCACTTGAAAGCATGGATGTCTATATCATCCGGGCTTTTACGAGCCAGTTTAAGGAATGACCTGGCCGCCAGATCCACATCTTTTATGTAGACACCATAGAAGATAGAGTACATTTCTTTCTTGATCTCAGAGTCCAGTTTACCCACTGCGCCGAAATCCAGGTATGCGATACCGCTATCCTTTATGACGAATACGTTGCCGGGATGAGGATCGGCATGGAAGTATCCATCAATGTAAACCATCCTTAGAAAGCTGGACGAGATGAGTTTTGCAATCCTTTTTCTTTTATCCTGACTGAACGTCCTGAAATCCCTTAGTGGTACTCCATAGATATGTTCCATTACCAGTATGTTATCACTGGTAAGTTCCCAGTATACTTTGGGAATTTGAACCTGTTTGACATTCTTGAAATTCTCCTTGAAACGTTCCATGTTAAGGGCTTCATTGCGGTAATCAAGTTCACGGTTAAGCATTATCTTAAATTCCTCAAGGAAACCATCGATATCGATCTGGGTTTTGATCCTCAGGAGTTTTACAAAGATGAACTTCAGGTCATAGAGTATATCCAGGTCAAGGTTGATCACGTCCATCATACCAGGCCTGGCAATCTTGACAACCACATTCTCCCCATTCAATACAGCTTCATACACCTGGGCAATAGAGGCACTGGCTATTGGCTCTGTGTTAAACTGTTCAAAAATATCTATCAAGTGGGGGTATATCCCGGTTTCTTGTGATCCAGGACAAAATCCCAAACTTAATGCTGGCTGCATTCTTTCAAAATCATAGGGTTGTACCATTTCCTGGAGCTTCTCCAGTTCTTTGCCATATTCAATTGGTACAATATCAGGTCGTTTGCTCATGGCCTGGCCGAGCTTGATGAATGTGGGCCCAAGTTCCTCAAATGCCATGCGCAATTTAAAGGAATTTGACTTGCGTTCAGAATCGATAGGACAGGTACAAATATCCACGGATTCTTGTTTCTGCTTATATTCTTTTAATAAAATGCTGTAAAGTTTATATTTATGAAAAACCCGCAAGATTGTAATGTACCGTTTGATCTTGTTAAACATCTCACTAAACATTTGTGTGTATATGCTTATAAAGATAGTCTTTCAGGCTGTAGCAAAAACAACTTTTTATAACATCTTGAAGTTCTGGCAGCAATTCCCGTTTTGTATCCCACCACATTTTTTTGATCATACTTATTGAATTTTTATTCCTGCATCAGGCATGCAGAATGTATAAAATGTTTAAAATATAAATCACTGAATTAATATATTTTAAAATCTACAAATGAAATCACTGGAAATGCTGTACCAACCAGTAGACAGGGGTTAAAATGTATCCATTTCAAAAATCAGGGTAAAATGTATTTTCAGATTGTAAAAATCAAATGCCAAAGCAGGCTTTCGATTTCAAGAAAGAGTCAGTTACCCTTAGAAATTTTAAGTGGATACAATAAATGGGGGAATAGCCCCCATTCACTTTGCAATAAACATCGGTTCCGGTTCCACAGGTACCAGTCTCGAACCCTCCGATTCCACGGTTCCATCCTGACCCACAAAAAAGACCATCTTACCGATCGTTATTTTCCAGTCCGGATAGTACGTACTTTCACCCCTGTGGACAAGTTCGATCTTTGGCTTTGCCTTCGGAGGTTTTATCCCCTCATAGACGAGTTTCAACGCCTCAACCTTCGATACCGGCAGGTACTTCATTGGCTCATCAACCCATGAAGCCTCCTTCAAGCTTCCGTCCTTTGCATCCACAAGCACGACAACAAGCGTTCTCTTCTCGTCAATGTAGATCGGCTCGATCGGAATTGGCTCAATTGCCAGCAACCCAACTACTGCTTTGAGGAGTGTTACCGCCTCTCCATCAAACTTCTGGATCTCAACTGCTTTCTTGGATACAGGCTTGACCGCCTTCACCGGAACCTCAAACGGCACGATGTAGTAGTCTTTGTTACCATCCGACACGATCATCGGCTCGCCTGCAACCGTCTCTGCAAATATATCTGCAAACTGTTGATCAAACGGAGTGAGTTCCTCAGATACTGCGTTGATTGCAGCATCAACCACATCAAGAGCATCATCGTCCTCGATAACCTCAACGTCTGCTATTTGCTTGATGCCATCCGGGGTGAGTACCTTCTCCATCATCACAGGCGTTATCGCTCTTGCAAGCCTTGCCCTTGCAGGCACGATTCTGATATAAGCCTCGACTTCAGGAGGTTCAAGGACAGTGATGTACTTATCGTCCCAGCCCGGGATTCTCGGATCATAAGTCGGCAGGTAGTAGGTTTCGGTCCACTCCTCAGCAGTTTTGTAGCTGTTCTCACCAATGCAGCCTGCTCCGAATGTGTTTGGATCGTTTACCCAGAATCCGGAGACGTTGTAGCCATAAGGTACACTGTATGTGCCATCATGCGGATTCTTGTCAGTGTGGATTCCTCTGATCCCCATCCAGAACTCGTAGTTTCCGCCAGGGTTTCCACGAACGGGAAGTGAGCCAGGTCCAAGATACTGCCACCAGCAGATGCGGTGCATTGCATGATTCAGCCCTTCGGTTGTGTTCTCATGCACACCGACGGTAAAGCGATTCGGAAGCAAGCCGTTTAACACTGCCGCCATACCATGTGGATCGATACAATACGGATCGCTTCCGGCGGTGTTGTTCTCAAGACCCATCGCCTGAAGGTTATCCTGATCGTATGGTCCCTCATCCTTGAACTCTGTCCACATCTTTATGACCGCTGCACCTGAGTAGTTCCAGGTTTCCTGAGCGAAGTAGGGGTAGTCAGGATAGTAGTTAATGCAGAAGTGATTGAGTATGAGGTCAATCTCAGGGAGTCCGCCCATGTCGATTTCGTTCTGCGTGACTTCAACAGTGGTGATGTTTACGCAGTATGTGTAGTTCTCAGGGGTCGTGTATCCGCCCGGAAGCATCTTCTTTGCAGTGATCCGGAGCGTATCGCCATCGCTCACGTTATCACTCGTTACGACGACCTGATAAAAGTTAAATGTCTCTTGCGTCTCTGCAGTCCATTCTTCACCTGTGTTGAGGTTCGTTACATTTATGCTTGGACCGTCCACAGGATTGCCATCGGTATGGTTTGCCAAGCCAGCAATCAGGAATGGTGTTGACTGTGCCATCGCGGGTGCAGCCATGTACACCAGTGCAACAAGCAATGCTCCGATTATGTTTTTGTTCATATTATTTACCTACTACCTGTTTGGTTACTTTTATATCGCCCTTCATCGGCGTTGTTTTGCTTTTATCTGTCATATCAAGACCTCTTTCGTCTTTGTTGTTTATCCAGTAGTTTCTTGCCCGTTCCATACATTTCCGGCGCATGACCAGCGCCTAAGCAAAGCAAACCCATAAGTATCAGCGGAATCTTAGGGCAAATTCCCAATCGGCATCTGGCGAGTTGCTGATACGGGTCGCAAGCGTGTTGATGCACCTGCCGCCGATTGGGCTTTTCGGTGCATTATGTACTGTCGTATCTTTATTCCTGAATTGCCTCTTTTATGTGCGAGTTCAATGTATATCCCCGGATACCCAATATGGTCTGAGAGTAGTATCGCGTCTTCGATGCCGGTAACAGCGCAATTGGCAGCATTATCCACCTGGGGGCAAATCACCGTGCATTTCGGATTTTTTAAGTGGTGGTTTTTTTTGTCAAATTGTTTGCTAAGTTTTATACATTATAAACATATTACATAAAACTATATTGTATTATATTTCCAAAGATTTATACTATTATTATTAATCATAGCATGAATAAAACCAAATTATGCCTATGGTACATAAACCTTGCGTTTAATTGAGACCGTTACAATTCATGTTGGTGAATAAAATTAACCTTGATTTGCGGTATATGGCAACTAATTAGATTGTAGCATAAAAGTTGAAGTTATAATGGCCTGCATTGCGATTTTCGTATAATTTGCAATGGATAATCAATATCGCTATTTGCCATGAAAGTGAAGTCTACAATGAAAAAATTTAGTACCAACACGTAATGTAACGGTCTCGTTTAATTTTACCTATGATGCTAATAAAAATTCCACATGAAATCATGATGCTGTGCGGGTTATGTATCCATACGTTTGTAGCTGGCCGTTTTGCAGACCCGGGGTATCAGGCACGTCGCACCCGCATAGTAGGCTCCCAAAATCTATGTGATAGCCCCGCCGATGTTGACTTCATCACTGCTTCGCAGACAAGCATTTCACATTGCGCAGACGCATGGTTATGAAACTGTTACGTTCGATCGATCGGATGCCTTTTTTTTCTACCAGATGCTTACAAATGTTAATAATCTCTGATTTAGATAGATGTTTATGATATTAGTATTGTATTAGCTGTTTCAACAAATCATTTTCGGCAGTGATTACAGTAGTATTGTTTATGTCCTGCTCGATTTTTTCCACGATTCAGGATATCTTTTCCTTCTTCCTTCAAAAAATATTCACAATCATGATTCTAGCACGTAATATCATTCTTACTTTTAGATATAGTCATAAAAGACAATCAAAGTAAATTTGAACATTATATGATCCAAATTATGTAGTCTATTCTAAGGCAGTACCCTATTTTCGTGGTCATTATTACCGATAAAAGCCAAAAACATAAAAAACGATATACTGCCTCATACATTCACGTCAGGATGGGGAATTTTTATAAAAAGTAATCGATGAAGAAAAAGTAGGTTTATGCTCATTCAACCAACAACAGTCCCTCCTCATTTCCCAGAATAGCTTTATCCTTCATCCACCTCATTATCATCCCGAAAACACTTGACAACCACCACCAAACCACAACTTATCGACGGACCAGTTGCAAAAACCCTTCTCAACCTGACCATACCCATGATATTCGGGATGGTCGGGATTGTAGCATTCAACCTTGTAGACACCTTTTTTGTCGGTCAATTGGGCACACGGGAACTGGCAGCCCTGGGTTTCACCTTTCCAATAATAATGGTAATCGGCAGCCTGGCAATGGGCATAGGTACCGGAGCCTCAGCCGTTATTTCCCAGGCCATCGGCAGGGGCGACAACCATCAAGTAAAACGGCTCACAACAGACAGCCTTATATCCTGTCATGCCTGCTGGTCGCATTCTTTGTAGCCTTAGGTATGATGACTATCGAGCCCCTATTCAGATTCATCGGTGCAGACCCCGAAATAATACCCCTGATAAGAGAATACCCGGGAGTGCATGGTGTCCATGACGCAGGAACATGGTACAGCAACCGGGAATGTGCACAACGATTGCAGTATACTCACTTCCAGCCTCTATAATTATATAGACCTGATATTATCAGAAGACTTCCATTTCACATCAAAACATACTGACAAGGTAGTCGATTCAGTAATTGATATGACCTGTGAAAGGTTCGATAAATTATGTGGTGGTGACATCATACTGCTGAATAAAGACATTTTCCTGGCTGCATACCTAAACGGACAGGTCGACCTTGAAGTGGTGGGAGCCATGAAGCAGGATGTGAGGAATAACTCGAAAGTGTTGAAACGGGGTAATAAATAAGACACTCTGGTTCCATATTTATTTATCCAGCTCGCTCCCGATAACCCCCATCTTTTCCAGATCCTCCACAAACCTGCTGACCTCACCAGCGAACTTCCCCGCCTCACTTGCCGCCACCCATGCAGTCCTCACACGCCCCGGGTCGATTCCCAGTTCTGCCAATACATCCTTTAGTACATCCATCCGCTGCTGGGCCCGGATATTCCCTGAAATGTAATGGCATTCACCCAATCTGCACCCTGCCACCAGCACGCCATCCGCACCCCCCTTCAATGCCTCCAGCACAAAAGATGGGTTCACCCTTCCTGCACACATCACACGGATGTTCCTGATATTTGTCAGGTAGGATACACCCTGCGTCCCTGCCAGGTCTGCTGCCGCATAACTGCACCAGTTGCACAAAAACCCAATGATCAATGGAGTCTCCCTGATATCCTCTGTAGCAGAGCGAACCTGGGCCAGTATCTGCTCATCAGTAGAATGCCTGGTCTGCAGGGCTCCCCGTGGACATGCCGCTGCACAGGTACCGCACCCACCGCAGGTCAGCTCATCCACAATAGCCTTACCGTCAATAACTTTGATCCTGCCGTAAGTACAGACTTCCTCACACAACCGGCAGCCATTGCACAGTTCGTCTACTAACCTTACACCCATCACATCTTTGTATATACTGCCGCTGCTCAACAATCCCTGTGCCCTGGCAGATGCCGCCAATCCCTGTGCAATAGATACCTGTATCTCCTTTGGTCCCGAAGCACAGCCAGCCACGAACACGCCTCTGGTATGGGTATCCACCGGCCGCATTTTCGGATGAGCCGCCTGGATGAACCTATCAGGCCGCCGGCTCAGGTTCAGGGTATCCACAATGCTGTTGGCCTTGCTATTTGGCTCCAGGCCAACAGACAGCACAACCAGGTCAACAGTACTGTCTACTATCTCACCTGTCATGGTATCCTCGTAGGTGATCACAGCCTCCCCGTCCACCTCCTTTACTGATGCCACCCTGCCCCTTATGAACTCAACACCCTTCTCCTGCTGCCTGATATAATATTCCTCATAGTTCTCTCCACCCGCCCTGATATCAATATAATGAACAGTTACATGGTTTTTCGGGCTCCTGTCCATGATAAGTCCGGCATTCTTTATGGCAGCCATACAGCACACTCTTGAACAGTACGGGTTGCCCACAGTCTCATCCCTGGAACCAACACACTGGATAAAAGCTACCCCTTTTGCCTCGCGTCCGTTAGAAGGACGGACCAATCGTCCCTGTGTCGGACCCGATGCGTTCAGCATCTGCTCCAGTTCCATGCTTGTAATGACGTTTTTCACAATACCATATCCATACTCGGGTTTCCTGGATGCATCGAAAAGATGGTATCCTGTAGCAACTATGATAGCACCTACATCAAACTCCACAAGTTCTTTTTCCTGGTTAATATCAATAGCTTCAGGTTCACAGGCCTTCACGCACAGTCCGCAACCTACACAATGTTTAGGGTCCACCACTGCCACAAATGGCACTGCCTGGGACATGGGCAGGTAGATAGCCTTACGCAGGCTTAGTCCCCCATCCACTTCCACTGGCACCTCTACAGGACATACTGATTCACACAGTTCGATACAGCCTTTGCATTTTGATTCATCCACATACCTCGGCTTATGTACTACCGATATATGGAAATCCCCGATATGGCCGCTGATATCCTGAATTTCCGAATATGTATGCAGTGTGATGTTCGGGTGGTCTGCTGCCTCGGTCATCTTTGGCGCCAGCACGCACATGGAGCAGTCATTGGTAGGAAAGACATCATTGAGCCGTGCCATCCAGCCACCAATAGTAGAATCTTGCTCAACAAGTTGGACATTTATCCCGCTGTCAGCCAGGTTAAGTGCCGCCTGGATGCCAGTAACTCCTCCCCCTGTCACCAGCACATCCCTGTTAGCGGGTACGCTTTCAACAGTCAGTGGTTTAAGCATTCGTGCCCTTGCAACTCCCATTGCCAACAAGTCCTTGGCTTTTTGTGTGGCATAATGATATGCATCCCTGTGCACCCATGAGCACTGCTCCCTGATGTTGACTATCTCGACCAGGTAAGGGTTCAGTCCGGCTGATAGTGCCATTCGCCTGAAGGTTACTTCATGCAGCCTTGGTGAGCAAGCAGCTATTACGATACGGTCAAGGTCCAGTTCCTGGATATCTGTCTTGATCTCATCCTGCCCCTGTTCACCGCAGGCATATTCGATATCCTTTGAAACTACAACGTCAGGCAGACTGCCGGCAAATTCCCTGACAGACTCAACATCCAGGTTTCCTGCGATATTACTGCCGCAGTGGCAAATATATACTCCTACACGCACCAGGGCATCCTCCATTTTTAATTAAGTTATTAAGTATCCACTTTAAAAAGCATGGTATTTTGACCGGATTTACATGATGTTGACGTTGCGGTATATCCTGTCGATCCTGTTAATCCTGTCTGATAATTTTTAAATTACCCTCAGATTTGAAGTGGATACGTTATGTTATTACCTGTGAATAATGATGTTTTAAGGAATTCTATATGTGAAATATCCTTCTATTACAGCTAAATAATGGACACACCGGCTGCCAGGCATCCGGCGACATACCCCAGTATAGCCCCTGTGTTCAAAAACGGCAGCCCTGCCTGTGGATTTCCTCTTGCCACTAATGCCATTAGTGCTGCAAAGCCTACAATGGTGCCCAAAGCCGCACCCAGCGCAGGCATGTTCAATAAACCCAATAGCGGCAGGTTCATATATCCTTCAGTGATGAATACGTTGGCAGATACTACTAATATGGTTGGCATAATCGCATCTCCCAGACCCATAAAAAAAGCTTCGCGTTTTGCATCCTTTTCATATTTGTATTCACGAAATGAAAAGTCCAGATGATTCGGTATGACGAACAGTATGGGCACTTTCATGTCCATTACGCCTTCTGCCAGTGCGAGCATGTGCTTGGTCTGGTAGACTGAGATGGCATCATAGACCGCCAGCAGTATCAACAGTATCAGTGTAGGCATTACACCAAAAGATATTCCGATAATGGCGGTCACTCCCGCACCTATCAGGATGCCGATGATGTCGATGACATACCATTCAGGGAACCGATAGAGCAGTACGGTGAGTGCCAATGATAATACAAGCGTAAGTATTATGCTGGCAGTTTCACCCATGAATATGGCAAATATTGCAAGGAATACATAATAGAGGGTAGCGACTACTGCGAAGAGTATGAAGCCGTGGATAAACCATTTGATATTTTTCTTGAAAGCATATAGTATGAGCAGGGTGAATCCCAGTATAAGTCCTATGTAATATATTGAATTCCAGACGCTATCAGGGTCTTCGGTGAACTGCATGCCCTCGTCTATCATGGGCTGGGCCAGCATGACTGATATTATCTGTACAAGAAGCAGGAACACTCCCATGACTATATATGGGATGAGGTCAGCCAGTATGGTTTTCTTATTCTCGGTTTCTGCCAAGGTAGGGTCTCCGGTAAATAATGTGTGTTGATTGTAAAATTTGTTATAGTATTTAACCTATTTGACAGTAACCCATTTGACACCTCTCTTCAATGTAGCCTCAAACCTGTTTAGCCCGCTGTTACGCAAAAACACTCGGTCATATCGGGTCAGACTTTTCAGCATTTCGCCCGGCCTGACAAGTGGCTCGGCATAGAAGTGGGGAAACCATCAGTGAGCTATCTTTTACATCATTATCTGTAATGTATCACAAATGATGCATAAAACAAAACAGAACGAATACAAACAGAATCCAAGATGCTAAGACCCCTTCCACATCCAGACATGCCTTTATAAATTGACCATCCATTGAAACCCAAACGACAGGATATATTATTACAAAAATACAATACTTGATATATTAATATCAATATATCGTAATAAATATGTTAATCAGCATTCACAATTTCAAGTACCATAATGATATCAGACATTCTATGTTATTTGATGAGGCAGGAGCCGACGCGCTGCCCATGAGATTTGTAGCTGCCGCCGTGCTTATGGGAATCATAGTGGCATTATCTGCAACTGCCCTGGCAGATCTTACCAGAGATGCCCAGGTCAAGTGTTTTTACGGAGACCTGTCTGTTCTTGAGGCCAGGGCATCTGCCATATACCAGCAGGGCGGTGCCAGGGATGTATCGGATGTATGGGATAATACGGGCACCAAAGAGATTGTTACATTTAACGTACCGGATGGGGTGGAGTGTGTAGTCTTCGGAGCCATGCTGCCGCAGGAAGGAGTATTGCCCATAAGTGCCAGTCCCCATGAGAGTAATATCATCTACTATACAACGTACCAGGGTGTTACCCAAACCCTGCCTTCTAAAGCAAGGTATGCAGCCCTGCCAGGACTGGACGGACCCATAGTTTTGATGCCAGGCTCCTATGAACTGACCCTCGAATTAGTAACTGACAGAAGCAGTACATATATCACATTGTATTGAGGACAGAACATGGCAGCAAGATTCAAGGACGAGAGATTCAATGATGATGAAAGGGCATGGGCCGATTTTCTTATCACCAGAGTAGGACTGATGTTATTTAGCTCAATACTACTTGTCTCTGCTTTCAATATCTATCCGTTGTTCATACAGCAGGAAACTGCCGGGATGATGGATGCAAGTCTATCATCCCTTGCTTCATATATTGAGGATGTCGACAGCACAAGTATCCAGGGACCCCATTATTACACGTTCGATATTGACCCGGACGTCACTATTGATATCTCAAGTAAGTATGTGTCTGCTTATTCTGACACAAAGACCGGCAGGGTCACGAGGGCCAGGGCATTGATGACAACTTTTTATCCCCAAAACAGCAAATGGGACAGCGGACCGGGACTGCTGGAGGTGATTGCTAACAGTTGCGATGGCAGGACCGGCCTGGGCGATGATGAATTAATAGATGGTGATTGGCAGATTATCAATGAAATGCTGGACCAGGCTGGGACCGAACTGGCGCAGGAGCCGTTCGTTCCTGATACTATGCAGCCGCTTATCGTGGAAAAAGTGATATTGAACATCGAGACCGACGAAGGGGTGGAGAAAAGGGGTG
The DNA here is from genome assembly GCA_030666885.1 of Methanosarcinales archaeon. Classification (GTDB taxonomy): domain Archaea; phylum Halobacteriota; class Methanosarcinia; order Methanosarcinales; family Methanocomedenaceae; genus Methanocomedens_A. The sequence continues at coordinate 6,316 of DAOUWY010000010.1, read as the reverse complement.
TCACCATTGTTTACCAGATATGAGCGAGCCGTGGTTGAACCCAACTCCAACCATGTGGTCATGGCCCTTGCAGTCCGATATGTCCCCCCTATATAGTTGATAACCCCCCACTTTAAACTGTTTGAAGAGTATATCCATATACATCTACTGCGTCGGGTCTTACCGGAAAGCATTCACAGACAGAGAATTTTTCAGTGTCATGACTGTGGTGAGACGATCACCGAAAGACAAGCTAAGCGCCGACGTGAACGGGGGTTCAAGACTATTAGCTATCCTGTATGCGAAACTATGGTTTCTCTCCTAGACCGCAAGGAACGGCTAATAGCCGATTCTCGTTCTGCCATTTCCGAAATTGATCGAACTACTGACATTAAACGCAAACGAGAAAAAGCCTCTTCGATTCTCTATCGTGAATTTGTTGAGAGAGGTTGCCCAGTGATTCCGGTTATTCTGCAGGATGCACATAAGAAAACAAAACTTCCAATTTTCCTTAAAGGTATGACCTGGACCGATTTTCGAAAAGACAAACCGGATCCTTTAGATCATTTAATCCGGGGTATTACCGGTAGGAAATAAGAATGCTTTAATAATTCCTTTAAAAAACATACACTCGGTCGCAAGGCCAATATACTTGGCGGCCATAACCCGCGTTGTGCCTCAAAATACCGCGAAGAACTAAAAAACAGTGTTCTATGCACTCACTTTCAGAAAAAGCTAACTTCTATGTAAAGTGTAGATTTGAAGATCCTTTGAGAAAGGGACTTGATACGTGGAAAGTCATTGAAACACGACTTAAGCTCGTTGGGCATAATGTCCTAATAATTGGATACCTTGGGATTATGGAAGGCATAAATAATCAATGGTTTCGTGGGTGGTAAGTAAATTTTGTCCCAAGGTCGTGCATCCCGCAATATTCATATAGAAGTACAAACATGTAAAACAAACTTGTATTAACAATAATCATTAGCAACAGGAGGAACACATTTTCATGGCAGCACAATTAGGAGGACAGCCAATATTTATTCTTCGCCCTGGAGCAGAACGTTCCAGGGGTAAGGAAGCACAGAACAGTAATATCATGGCGGCCAGGGCAGTGGCCAATGCCGTGCGTACAACACTCGGTCCTAAAGGCATGGATAAGATGATGGTGGATTCAATGGGTGACATTGTAATTACCAATGACGGTGCCCAGATCCTACGGGAAATGGACATAGAACATCCCGCAGCCAAGATGCTGGTAGAAGTGGCCAAGACCCAGGACGATGAAGTAGGCGATGGCACCACTACAGCAGCAGTACTGGCAGGTGAACTGCTGAAAAAGGCAGAGGACCTGCTCAACCAGGATGTTCATCCCACTATCATCGCAGCAGGGTACAGAATGGCCTCGGATCAGGCAAAAAAGATCCTGGACGGAATGGTCAGGGAAGTTTCAGAAGATGACGAAGCACTTCTGTTAAAGATAGCAGGGACTGCCATCACTGGCAAGGGTGCAGAGAACGCCAAGGAAAAACTTGCTCACCTGGCAGTTGTTGCAGTGCGCTCTGTGGTCGATACCACAGACGGTAAAAAGAGTGTAGACCGGGAAGACATCAAACTTGAAACAAAGACAGGTGCCAGTGTAGAGGAATCGGAACTTATCGAGGGCATGATCGTGAACAAGAGCAGGGTACATGAGAATATGCCCAAGCGTATCGAGAATGCCAGGATACTGCTGCTCAATGCACAGGTGGAGATCCAGAAGACCGAAATGGATGCAGAGATCAATATCACATCCCCTGACCAGCTGCAGTTGTTCCTTGACCAGGAAGACAAAATGCTGAAGGGTAAGGTGGACAAGATTGCAAAAAGCGGTGCAAATGTCCTGTTCTGCCAGAAGGGTATTGATGATATAGCACAGCATTACCTGGCAAAGGAAGGGATATTTGGTATCAGGAGGTTCCTGAAAAGTGATTTTGAGAAAATGGCACGCGCAACCGGTGCCACCATTGTCAATAATATTAACGAGATATCCGAGTCCGACCTGGGATTTGCCGGACTGGTAGAGGAACGCAAAATGGGCGGCGAGGATACTACATTTGTTACCAAGTGCCAGAACCCAAAGGCAGTGTCAGTGATCCTTAGGGGTAGTACCGAGCATGTGGTAAATAATGTGGAGACTGCTTTTGAGGATGCCACAAGGGTAGTCGGAGTAGTCATAGAAGACGGTAAACTGGTGGCCGGCGGCGGTTCACCTGAAGTGGAACTGGCGCTGAGGTTAAAGGAATACGCAGCCACGCTCAAGGGCAGGGAGCAGCTTGCAGTGACCGCCTTTGCTGAGGCACTTGAAGTAATCCCGCGCACACTTGCCGAGAACGGCGGCCTGGACCCAATCGACAAACTCGTGGAACTTCGCAGCCAGCATGAGAAGAGTGTGAAGACTGCCGGGCTGAATGTGATCACCGGTGAAGTGACAGATATGTGGGAAGAAGGCGTGGTAGAGCCGCTGAGGGTAAAGACCCAGGCATTGAACTCTGCTACCGAATCCGCTACAATGATCCTCAGGATCGATGATGTCATTGCATCCAGCAGTACCGGCGGCATGGGTGAGGGAATGCCACCGGGTGGAATGCCGCCAGGCGGCATGCCGGATATGGACTTTGACATGTAAATCACTGTGCTGTGCCAACGGGCACAGCCCATATCTTTTTTATTCATTCTATTACGTGATTCTTAATTACAGGAAAGCTCTACAGGCTACCAGGCCATAAAATCCCAAGGGGTAATTCCAGTGAACGTACTTGACACATCAAAACACACAAAAGAAGAATTGATCGAGATATTGAAAAAGGAACTGGCAGCTAACCCGGTCTTGTATCTCACTGGTCCGCAGGGCGGCGGCAAGACTACCCTTAGTGTAGGAATGGCAGATGAGAACGTCGGTGCTATCTATGAAGGACGGGCACGTTCTGCCCAGCCTGTAATAATCATCCAAAAGGATATAACAGATAAAATGGAACAAGAGATTGTGGAACGGCGCAAGCTCCCGATCTTTGATGGGGATGACCCCATATATGTGGATGTGAAAATGCTTGAAAAGCTCAATTATATCATTGAAGATGTCTTTGATGTAATGGAACTGGGTGAAGAGCAATTGTTCAATAGAATGTCAGAGTTGACAGCCCAAATAGGTGTAAAACCAAAGCCTATCGAGATCATTGCCGATGAAGATTTGCTGGTGAGGCGCAGGCTGCAGCGTCATATGGATGCCAAGGACAGGCTGGAAGAACTACTTCAAAAGGAAAAAAAGTATGGTATTAAGTCCAATCTTTTAGGTATCCAGGGTGCTAAGGTCCTGGATATAATAAACCGGGAAGGGGTGGGAAACTACGAGGATAACCAGTTCTCCAGGACTGTGAAGGATTTTGACAGGATATTGCCTTCCGGGGATATGACCTTGGGCCAGTGCCTGCTCAAGATCGTGGAGATATCCAATGAGGAGGGGAAGGAATCCGGTTTCCTTGTCATGCATACTGCTGATGGCGAGCAGAAGATCATCAGCGACCTTGTTGTGGGAAAACATGAGAATTCCATGATCGGTGTAACACTGCTGGAAATATATGTAGGGTACAGGCAGAGCCGGCATATGTACCAGACCTATAAAAGCAGCCTGGAAGGAAAGGTGGAAGTCATACACTCCTTCACACCCGAATTGCAGCTTGAAGTGGGATTCAAGCAACTAGCGAACATGAACCTTGATTATATTTCCGAAGAGGATGACACCGGATTAGTGTCCGTTGCCGATAAAGCAGCTGCTGACAGGTTTGGTATTATGGTCAGTGTAGTGGATACTGACGGTAATATAGAATCATCAGAACCTGAGAGGGTAGAGGAACTTGAACGGATAATGTTCGAGGCCTACCAGGAATTCAAGGCTGCACATGGTTTGAACGTATAGTGGTACAGTGCTACAATGTTCAAATATATGGAAAATATTGTGGGTTTTTCAAGGGAAGCTTTTGAAGAGGCTTATAACCAGGGATTACAGTCCAATGACAAATCAGTTGAGATGAACCTGACCAACAGGACATATGAACGGTTAGTGGAACTGGAATCCGGGAATAATAGCATTGAAATGATAATGGTTGGGTTTGAGAAGACTATTATTTTGTATAGGGGTGGAATGTACGAAGTTATCCGGATGGAAAAGTTATAACTTTGAAGACCCGTTTTGTCCTGCATGATACAGGAATATCAATATAGATAAGTTGATATTACCCGGAGTTATATAATATAATTATATAATTTGATTATCCTTTTCAAATAAGTGTATGACCATGTTCCTACCTACGCCTGGAGATATGAAGAAGCGCAGGGTCGGTCTTAACCTGACCCAGAACGAACTGGCCAGACTTGCAGGCGTAAGCCAGCCCCTGATAGCCAGGATCGAAGCAGGTGATGTGGATCCAAGGCTTTCTACATTGACCAAGATATTGGATGCATTTGATGCCACTGAAAAAAAGAGGGTAATGGCAGGGGATATTATGCATTCTCCTGTGATACATACACATTCCGGTTCGTCTGTGGAAGAAGCTGTTGATATTATGGAGAATGAAGGAATCTCCCAGTTGCCTGTTATCGAGAACGGTGTACCGGTGGGCAGCATCTCTTCTGATACGGTTGTCCGTTACATGACTGAAAGCGATACTGATAAACTATCCAATATGCAGGTCAGTGATATTATGGGCAGTTCTTTTTCCACTGTCCCGAAGGATACGGTGGTCAGCACCATCTCACACCTGCTTGAACAGAGCCCGGCTGTGCTGGTGATGGAAAGAGGCAAGGTAGTGGGTGTAGTGACCCAGCACGATGTTATGAAACTTGTGCATAAGAAATAATAACAATTGAATAATAATTAAACTTAGAACAAGAGTGACCCGAAATGTTACCCGAAGACGATTATAAGAAGATTGCAAAGCGGCTGGGCAGGGATCCCACCGAAGTTGAACAGGGCTGTTTTTTGAACCTGTGGAGCGAACACTGCTCGTACCGTTCCAGCTCATCTATATTAAAAACCTTTACCACCACCGGTGAGCGGATCATAATCGGTCCGGGGGACGATGCCGCTATTGTCAGGCTTGAGGACGGCTGGGTAATGGCCATCGGGATGGAGAGCCACAACCACCCATCATATGTTGACCCCTACAATGGTGCAGCCACAGGTGTAGGTGGTATCGTGCGGGATATTATTTCCATGGGTGCACGGCCCATAGCCCTGATGGATCCCCTGTATTTCGGGCCACTTGATAATGAAAAGAACAGGTATCTTTTCGAGCATGTGATAATGGGTATTGCAGGGTACGGGAACTGTATCGGCGTACCGGTGGTGCGGGGAGAGGCATATTTCCATGAAAGTTTCAGCGGTAACCCTCTGGTAAATGTGGTATGTGTGGGCTTGGCCCGCGAGGATAAGATCGTTACCGCCACTGCCCAGAAGGCTGGCAACAAGCTGGTGCTTATGGGTTCGTCCACTGGCAGGGACGGGATGGGCGGTGCGTCCTTTGCATCCAGGGACCTGAGCGAGGAATCGGAATCCGAGGAACGGCATAGTGTCCAGATAGGCGACCCGTTCTCAGAGAAACTTGTCATGGAAGCCACTCTTGAAGCCATTGACAAAGGATTGGTACTGGCATGCCGTGACCTGGGTGCCGCAGGCCTGGTAGGAGCCAGCAGCGAGATGGCAGCCAATGGCGAACTGGGCGCTTATATTATTGCCGATAATGTTCACCTGAGGGATGAAAGCCTGACACCTTTCGAGATAATGATATCCGAATCCCAGGAGCGCATGGTACTGGAAGTGGAACCCGGTAATGTAGATCAGGTACTGGCAGTAGCAGACAAATACGACCTCAAGGCCAACCTGATCGGCGAACTCACACAAAAAACCCAGTATGTAGTGGAGTATAAGGGCGAAATAGTAGCAGATATGCCGGTCCTGTTCCTGTGCGGCGGCGCATCCACATCCGAACTGGACTTCATACCACCCGGCATAGAACGGAATGCTGAAAAACCGAGCGTGCCCGGAGATATCAAGGACACAATCTTAAAAATGCTTGCCAGGCACAATATCGCTTCCAAGGAATGGGTATACAGGCAGTATGACCATGAAGTGCAGGTGCGCACCGTGATCAAACCAGGCATGGATGCCGGTGTACTGCGGATCATCGATGATACCCGGGGACTTGCACTGTCCTGCGGCTGCAATCCTGCACATGTTGAAGCTGACCCTTACAACGGCGGGGCCGGAACAGTTATAGAGAATGCCATGAACCTTGCTGCT
>DAOUWY010000371.1 GCA_030666885.1 Methanosarcinales archaeon | reverse complement strand
TCGGTGCATGACTTTTGTGATCCGGATCAGCGGTTGTTGCCTGATGATATCTATAGTATCTGTGATATCTACAAAAGGACCTTCAGCTACAGTGATATCAGGTTCAATATATCCTTGCAGCACCCATTCGGCATGCGGGATACTGATGCCGTTATCAAGTTTAAATAGCTCGACAGGCTGGCCCAGTAGTGCCCCGGCATATTGGAATTCCTTACCTTCAGGTACTCTTGTGGTGGTTGCCAGGAGTATAACAGGATCTATACCTATAACTATTGCAATGGGCAGTGGCTCACTTGTTATGGATGCAGCCTTTTGGAGATTATATGTATGACGGTTCTCTACAAGACGACCCACCAAGGTATCTTTTCCCGTTACCATTAATCGATGGATCGATGCATTGCACATACCACTGTATTCTGACACTACTACTCCGGCTGTGATATAGGGTCCGCCGTCTTTTTGGAAATATGTCAGTATCGGGATCTTGCCAAGGTCTACTTCAGGTTCTATGACCTCTGTCGAGGGTGTGTTATCTACCAGTATTACTTCACCATCTGGTTCTTTTCCTGCGAGGTAATGAACCATTTTCCCTGGTGTAGTTCCCAGTGCTGCTGCCATACACTGCCGGTTTGCGATAATATTTATTACTATTTTATGCCCCATTACATCATTAAAAAGAACTGGACCTTTCATTTTATGTGCTGATCCTGATACTTCCAGATAAGGAGAACAACTATCATTGATCTCATGTAATAACTGGCCTGACCTTAGTTGTTCAATGAAATATCTAAAACTCATTTTGCCTCTGCTAAAATCTTATAGCTGGCATATCTTATAATAGCTTTTACACAAAATAGCTTTTACACAATCGGTATAATTTAAATATCCAATTCAATATAAAAATATCTACTGCCATAATACTGTAAAGAAAAAAATACGCAAAATATATATAAGTTAGATACCAAGATAATTCAACTTGCAAGGAATCGTTTATGCAGGTCCTGCTAGTTAATCTGATCAGAACAATCAATAATTACACCTATAGGAGGAAAATATCAAATGAGTGAGCCATTCAGCTATTATTCGGGAATACCTTCATTTTATATGATGATAGGAATTGCAATGATCGCAATTCTTATATTTTTATTAGGAATGTATCTGAATATGCAAAAATGGGGCGGCGGAAGTGCGTCTCATTTCTTGAAAACCTTTTTAAAATCTATTAACCATGAAAAATTGGGACACCATAAAAGGCAAAGTCTTATAAGCACAATTATACTGGATATCCTGTTGCAGCGTAGAATACTCAGACGCAGCCCGTTTAGATGGGTGATGCATATGCTGATATTTGTAGGATGGATCGGTATGTTCATTTTTTCAATGATCTTTGCAGTATTTGAAGTATTGCATGAGATCGGAATCGGACATTTCGAACTGGTAGATATAAGAAACAGCCTTGACTTTGGTAATGAAGTGCTTGGATATATGCTGTTGATAGGACTTCTTATTGCGATTGTAAGACGCCTGGCAATTTCAGATGTTGTCAAACGTACTCAAATGTTTGACTGGGTACTTGTCCTGGGTACACTTATCATCACAATAACAGGTTTTATGGCAGAAGGTTTCAGACCCGATGCCATAACAGGTGCATGGACTTTCCTGGGCAGTGATGTAGCATTAGCCGAAACCTTTGCACTGTTCCATGTAGCAATTTCACTGCTGTTTTGTATTGC
>DAOUWY010000349.1 GCA_030666885.1 Methanosarcinales archaeon | reverse complement strand
TTATCGTTGTATCGGGACATATTCCTCACCACTATATGGATTGGAATTGTAGTATAAGACATGTGTCCCTTTAGTAAATCATCAGTTCGTTTTTCAAAGTCTATGTTACTGATAAAGAAGTTGGGCTATTATTAAATTGAGGTAGAACCCCGGAATTCAAAAGAGTGATATTTACGAATGATAGGAAAGAATGATTTGAATCAGAAATCCCAAATCCGTGCGTATCCGTCGAATCCGTGGCATCCGTGTTCCCTCTCCCTTGATGAATACCGTTGAAATACCGGTTTTACTTCACTTTGAATGCAAATTGTGAAATATTAAATCCCGGAAGATATCCGGCCTGTGTATACGCTATGTAAACGGATGCAATGGCAACAGTAAATTGTGCAAACCCTTGTTCAGAACCCATGAAATATCATTCCCAGTACTGCCTGAAAGTTACCCAGACCTCTTGCAAATGTTCCTGTAACAGCTCGTTTGAAGTACAGTATTCATCCAGCTTTTTTCTTTTATCAAGTGATCTTGTCAACGGTCTTGCAAGCAACCTGTTGATCTTTACCTCATAATATCCAAGCAATGTCATATCATCATTTTCAAGTGCGTTGATTATTGTTTTGCCTGCTATCCCGCCTGCCAGCAGTGCATTATTGATGCCCGCACCTGTGATCGGGTCTGCCATACCTGCACTGTCACCCACAAGCAGGATATTCCCGTAGCATAATTTTTTACGAAGTCCACTTACTGGCAAACCGCCTGTTATGTATTCGGTCTTTTCCCCATTAAGCCGCTTCGCAATAACGGACTCACTGATAAATGCATCCAGGTATTCGTGCGGAGATTTTGTGCCTGCCTCTGTTATCCCCAGACCCACTTTTACCGAATTTTCACCTGTGGGATATATCCATACATATCCGCCCGGCGCATAATCAGCATCAAAAAATATCTCGCAGATACCTGGTAACACCTCAATTCCCCTGAGGTGATACTGGGCGCAAAATGCAACTCTTGGCTTATCCACACCTAAAAGTGATGCAGTCTTTGAAAAAACACCATCTGCACCAACGATTATTTTCCCGCAAGCCTTTCCGCCGTAATACCTGACACCTCCGGGTATCAGGTCGACCAGGGGAGAGCCCCATTTAATGTGTGCACCCAGTTCTTTTGTTTTTACTGCCAGTGCCATATCGAAGGACGGCCTGTCAACCACAAAACCGTTCAGCTGGAAATCGTGATAGGATAAATCAGGATAATAAGTGCGCATTTTCCTTATTCCTGACTGGATGATACAGTTATCAGGCAGTTCAAAGTTGATGGTATTGCTGATGTATCCTGCACAGGGCGACCTGCATGATGTGTTTTTTTCCAGCACCAGTACACGGTATCCGGCCTGTGCCACTACTGAAGCGGTCATCAACCCGGCAGGACCGGCGCCAGCAACTATCAGGTCATAGTTCATAGCAATACATCGTGGGATATGGTATTTAAAGTTTTGAATTCTGGTTGCGAGACTTTTTATTTTCTTCTAGTCTTTTGAACTATAACGAACCGCAGATGAACGCAAATGAACGCAGATTTCGCATGCATTATCCGCGTTTATCTGCTTTTATCTGCGGTTAACAGAACTGATTAATAAGTGTAATCATAAAATATTAAAAAATATCCTAAAAGTGTTACTGTGAACAGTTCAATTTTATAGAATAATGAACTGTCTATAGTTCACTTGTTGGACCGGATTTACCTGAGAACTTTGAACCTATAGGGACTTTTTAACTTTTTCTGGTTGAATCAGATCATTTGCAAGTTCATACAACTCGATTTCGTGTAAAGTAATATTTTCAATGCTGTCAAACTCAACAAGATATTTCCAGAATGTCGGGATTTCTTTGATCCGGACTGAATACGGACTTCCCGGTCTGCAATATGGCATTCTATACGAATGGTAGACAGTCATATCCTTATTCGACCATATTAT
>DAOUWY010000157.1 GCA_030666885.1 Methanosarcinales archaeon | reverse complement strand
GTCGGACACCCTCAGCCTGCTCTTTGAGCCCACACCCGAGGGGACTGCCTTGAACAGCTCGTCCATCAACTCTTTGATGTGCGGCCTTACCTCACCTGCCTCCATATCGGTCCTGATGATACGCACTCCGCAATTAATATCAAATCCGACGCCGCCCGGGGAGATTATCCCCTCATGGGCGTCAAAAGCTGCCACACCGCCGATGGGGAAGCCGTAGCCAAAATGGGCATCGGGCATGGCCATTGAATACTTCCGGATGCCAGGGAGTGCTGCTACGTTAGCGGTCTGGCGCAATGTGTTCACTTCAAGGTCGTTCATGAGTTTATCTGACACGAAAATACGGCCGGGAACCCTCATGCCTTCCTGGAAGTCAGTGGGAATTTCAAATATGTTCTCTTCCACCTTTCGTACCAGTTCCTTTGCTTGCTGCTGTGTCATGTTCGATGATCCTCTGTTGTATGATATTACGTTGACGGTCGGTTTGGATACTACTGTATATACTGTATATATTTACGTATCAACTATAACGTGTGCGCTGTACCCATCCTTCTCTTTTGTGACTTTCAACTGGTGGTACGTGACAGCCTTTACTTCAGTTTCAAAACTGTGACGCTCCTGGTCTATGTTCTCGCCGGAAGCCTGTCCGTGCAGGATATAATTGCTGTTTGTTTTTTCTATCGAAGCTACTTTAAAATGCCCGAATATGATATCTTCCACCTCGAACAGGTACAGAAGTTCTGACAGGTAGTCGTACAGCAGGTTCTCAAGTCCTTCGGATTCCAGTTTAATATCTACTGAGTGTACAGGATACAGTGTAGTTGTATCAATGACAACATGGAACATGGCGTAGGCTGCCTGCTCGAAGACTTCCTCAAGGGTGACACCGTATGCACTGAACCTGACATCTGCCGGGTGTGGAAGGTATTCGTAGCTGGGAATGTTCATAAGGTTATATATATTTCAGACATAAGTAAAAGTGACGTTTTACTTATTGGATTTGTGTGATTAATAGGTCATATAGAGCTCATTCTGTCTATAATTTTCCTTACCAGCATGGTGTCCAGCCTTGCACCCACTGAAATTAGCTCGTCAACGGTTGCAATTCCGAATTCCGGAGTAATGGTCCCTAATTGTACAGCATGAAAAATCATCCCCAACGTACCTGTTACCGGAATGGATAATGCCTGTGCCCCTTTACGTGCAGGCTTATCATCCAGCACTGCAATCACATCATGCCCTGCCCTTAACAGCTGGTGAGCCTTTGCAATGACATCTACTTCACCCCGTTTGATATCCTCACCCATGATCGAGGAAATCATTAAAGCATTTGGCACATCATCAAATGTGTTCAACCAATTGTTTAACGCATTTTCCAGTGCAAGTGTTTCAGGTGTCTTTTTTCGTTTAACTTCCTCAACCACTCGTATAGGTGCAATGGATTTTCGTCCGGCCATCATAAGCAATTCCAGTTTTCCAATCTTGCCGAACAAAATAATGGGAGATGCATTGATCACCAGATATTTCATCCAATACGCTCCAGCATATCAATATCCTGTAGAAAGTCATCTAACGAGTATTGGTAAAGAATCTTTCGTCTGTGAGCCTCATCGATCATACTCGAAAGGCTCTTGCCAGCCAGTTCGGCTGCCTTCCATAGTGATATTTCCTCCTTCTGGTATAGCTGCAGAGCCTGTTCAATTAGTTCTTCTTCCAGGCCTTCATCAATCACTTTTCGCAGAACCTGTGATCGGCTGGTATGCTGGAACCGGGCCAGCCAGTCCAGTTTTGACACTTCATCTTCTGAAAGGCGGGTGGTTACTGTTTCCATGATTAATACATTTGATGTAATTGTATATATTATTGTTGATAGCTGGATTTTCTAATACTATCAATAAAATTCAATTAAAAATCAGCTTGTGTCTTCTCAACATACACCGTCTGCGTGGGGAATGCTATCTCCACATTCATCTCTTCCAGCATCTGCATTATCTCCAGGTGGAATTCCTCCCTGACCGTGAGATATTCATCCCACACCGTGGTCTTGGTAAAACAGTACACGAAGATGTTTAGTGAAAAGTCACCAAAGTCAGTGAAATGCACCATATAGAAGTTATGGTCGAACCTGTGGTCTTCTTTGATGATCTGCTTAATGCCATCTACCACTTCCGTCATCTGGCTGGCTGTGGTACCATATGTAACACCCAGGTTGAACTTTATCCTGCGCTTTTTCATAGCAGAATAATTGACCACCCCATTCTTGATGAACTGGCTGTTGGGAACCGTGACCTGGGCCTGGTCGAACCGCCGTACGCGGGTGGACCTGAACCCCACATCTTCCACTGTACCCTCAAAGTCACCTATTTTAATCCAGTCGCCTATCTGGAAGGGTTTGTCAGAGAAGATGGTGAACGAACCGAACAGGTTGCTTACAGTATCCTGGGCAGCCAGGGCAAAGGCCAGCCCGCCAATTCCTAAACCTGCCAACAGGGACGCGATATTATACCCAAAGTTGCTCAGGATGAATAGTATACCCAGTGCAATCACAAATACACGCAGGCTTTTTACGATAAGGGGTGCGAGCTGGTCGTCCAGTTTGCTATGGGTCTTTTCAGTGGTCTTGTAGATGAAGTGGCCTACTACATCAATGAGCTTGAATATGTAATACAGCAGGATGAATGACAGGACCAGGACATATGCTTTCTGGACAATGCCTGTGATATTTACGACTCCGATCGTTTCAGGGAGATCTAAGGAGATTATGGCAAAGTAGAAGCCGTGCAGCAATATCAGGTAACCTAATGGGGTTTTTGAGGCCTGTACTACCAGGTCATCCAATTCGGTACTGGTCTTTTGTGTGAGATGGATTAATTTCTTCTCAACGATACGCAGGAAAAAGAATCGGACTATGTAGGTCAGCAATATGATGATAAAGAACAGCCCGAGTTTTTCCACTGAGAGGTTAAGCATTTCTATATTAAGGATTTCCTGTATTGTTGTCATAGGGCTATTGAATTAAGCGTGTTATCGATATTTAAAGGTTACCGCTATGGAAAAGATGCTTTTTATTATTTTAAGGGACTATTCACACTATTGAGATCATAGACGGATCAGGTAAAGCGGCTGAATAACCGACAACACCAGAAACAAAGGTAATGGGATTCAATGCTGTGATTCCAGTCCCGGGTCTGGTACTTACCAGGTATGTGTCTGAAAAATAGAAGAGATAATATCGAGCTGGGATTTTTCCCAACTCTAAAACCTGCCATCTGTAAGGCTCAGGTGATCCTTTTCGATCTCTATAAATAGAAGTGAATATCTCCTTTATCCTTTCTTCAGTTGCTTCACCCAAAAACCGGGTATAATGGCGAATCGTATTGGTCTCCCGCTGGTTGGATTCCTTCAGGTTGTTCAGGTTCATACCACTGCACATGTCCCCGTCCCTGCTGATATCAGGAGACTGTTTTTTCAATTCCTTAACAATTGTGGAAGCATGTTCGGACTCGACCTTGCCCAAACGTTTAAACATGGTAGTATCGGCCACATTATCTTCCCTGGCCGCTGCACAGAAATAGAATTCTGCATTGCTAACCTCCAATTCCAGTGCTTCTTCCAGGTTCCGGCGGGATACATCGGTCAGTGTGTATTCCGGCAGTTCAAAGTCCCCGGCCTCGATCATATACTGCTGGTGAGCACCACAGAACGGACAGTGTGTTGGCGGTGCATACCCCGGATAACCTTCTTGGCATATCTTACATTTGAATACTTTCAAATAATCAAATAATTAACCCATCTGCAATTGAAACTGCAAAAATTTAAAGTTATCGTGTTTTGCATGATAGTAGCATTATCAAAAAGATTGAAATAGTATAAATCCTATGTGATTGTCATCAAGTGTGGAATTTTCAAGATAAACAAATGCGTTTATACTTTCCTATACGTTGAAAAAACAGGTAAGATTTGAATGACTAATTTAGGAACATTACTTCTTAACAGTACGCTGCTATTTAGTGTATTATCCATACTGCTGTTATTATACCGTGAATATTCAGGGGTAAAGGAAATAACAGGTTTCACTAGGTGGACCATCCGGCTATCGACCCTGTTATCAGTCCTGACCATGCTGCTGTTGATCAATTATTTCCTCAGTTCTGATTTCAGGTTTATCTATGTGTCCCAGAACTCATCCACGTTATTAAGTCCAATATACCAATTGGTAGCCACTATTGCAGTGCAGGATGGTGCGATGCTGTTATGGACGGCACTTGTATTTTTGCAAATATTGTGGATAAGCGAACGATATGACCTGGATTCCAGGTTTTTCAGGCGCATGGTGATCATAATGCTGGTTGTGGGTGCCCTGTTTACCTACGTGATCGCTTACAAGTCAAGTATGTACCCCTTCCAGACCTGGTTTGAGCTCTGGGGCACCCAGTATAATATACCTGTGGACTATGCAATGGCCGAGGGTGCGGGATTGCGTCCGATATTGAAGGACCCCATAATGGCCATACACCCGCCGTCCCAGTTCGTGGCATACGCCACCACACTGATACCATTCGCTGCTGCCCTGTCCTTCATGATAACAAGTGGCGTAGGCAAGCAGTGGGAGAAAGTGCAGCGCCAGTGGATACGTTTCTCATGGTTCTCTATGTCCATCACCCTGATACTCGGTGGTGCCTGGATATACAAGCTTGCACAGTGGGGTACACTATCAGGCACTGGCAACATTTGGGCATGGGACCCTTACGAGACCACACCATTCATCGTGTGGATGATAACCACAATGTACATGCACATGTCATACAAGTACAGGATCGGCAGCGAGTATGAGGTGCTCACTCCCCTGTTCGGTACACTTACTTTTATTACAACACTCTATGCAGGCTGGGTGGCCCGCAGCGGTGCTGTCTCATCCACCCATGACGTGGGTGCGCTGCCCAGTGCCAGTATCTTTTTCTGGGCAACTATCCTGCTGCTGGGGGTTGTACTATACTTGTCTTTTATGAAGATCAAGGATGCAAAGGATGAAGAAGGGAAAGGAGGAACACTGTTCACCCATTCCCACTTGTTCGACCTGACAGCCATCGTATTTATTATCCTCGCGTTTATTTGCTTCTTTGGCATTACAGCACCTATATATTCCAAGCTGGTGATGCACCTGAACGCCAATCCAACTGAACGGGAATTCTTTAATACGATTGCGTACC